>RFJG01000012.1 GCA_003694965.1 Methanobacteriota archaeon
CCTCCATACTTGAACAACATAGATTATAGTAAGGTATATGGGTTGGAGTTGTCTCTCCTTACTCTAGATTACAACATAGGGAAAAAGGTTAGACAGAGGCTTTTCCCGTCTTTCATACAACAGAAAGGGAGCTTTGGAGAGTATAGAGAGATGGCTGCCAACTCCTATTTCAAGGCAACTGAAAGAGTGTGGGAGGAGATGGAGCGAGTCCTCGCACGCGGTGGCCTAATAGCTTACAATGTCAGCAACGCCGTAATACATGGTGAGAGCATAGCTGTTGATGAGAAATGCAAGGAGATAGCAGAGAAGCTAGGAATGAGAGCAAATATAGAAGTTGGCTTTGTCAGGAAAACTAGGATAGGAAGCAGAGTAGTATCTGCCAATGAGAGCGTTGTATTTGCCAAGAAAGATTAACTATTAGTCGCTCAATGGGAAACGCAGTTTAGCTGCTATGCCGCCAAGCCCTTTTAGTTTTTGCCCCCACTCGTGGTCACTGCTTATTATGAATACCTTTGCCTTGCTCTTCTCAGCCCTCTCCAAGAGCTCTCTCACACTGCTATCGAGTATCTGCTTGTCCAATACAAGTAAGTAGTCTATGGCACTCCACTCTATTGCCTTATCTACCTCCACTCTCTTGTAAGCAGCTAATCCATCCTCCTTATAGACGTGGAGGAGGAGCTCTTCTACGAGCTTCGCCTCTTTTTGCATCCTCGCTTCTCCCACAACCTCGTCTATGACGCCCCTATCAACTAGCTCTCTTATTCCAGTTATCTCAGCATAACTACAGCCGTACATCCTAACATTATAACCCTTTTCCTTGAGGAAGTCGCGCATGCTCTCCTTCTCAAAGCCAGGCCCAGCGATTATTATTATGCTCTTCTTGTCAAGAGCTTGGAGTATCTCGTCATACTTTTTGGCTTTCTCCCTCTCAAAATCCCTTTGGTCCATCTTCTTGCCAGAAGGGAAAGTAACCTCAAACCGCTCCTCAAACCCGTATGGCGTTACATCGACAAGGAGGGCTTTCTTCTCATCTATCAGGAGTATCGTAACCGTCTTCTTCCTGCTGTCCTCTATGGCCGATTTTATTACCTCAAGCTCATATTTCTTCCACTCTTTCCTTATCGTGAGGACATAGTCAAGGCTTATGTCTAAACTATGATACTTGCCCTTGGGAGCGAACTCCTCTGGCCTCCCCTCTACTATCTTGCCAGTGAACCTCAAAGACAGCGGTTTCTGCCTATAATCTACTTTCTCAACCTCAAGGGAGATGAAGACGGGCTTCCTCTCCTCACTATCGCCGAACTTAACAGCCCTGAAGCTCCTTCCCTCAACAACATCGCCAACATTGACTACCTTGACAAGGTACCACAAGTCCTGTATGTTCTCTATCTTGAGGGTTATGATTCCTTCCTTGAGGTCTTTCTTGAGGAGTTTCATGGAAGTGATGTGTTAGTAAAGGTTATTAAAGAAATCAGGAGGAGTAGCTATTAACTCAGTGGATACCTATCCATATAGAGATGAGATGCCAGTATTATTGAGAATGGCAGTATTACAAGGGAAGCTACTATGAATGAGAGGAACTGGGCTATGGCATAAGGCAACACCAATGTAAGGATGGCGTGCGAGAGGACGAGAAGTATGAAAATTACAGACAACCATATTACAATCCTTGACGGTGCCTTAATGGAAAGCTTGACGCTCTTGTAGAGAGCGGTAAAAACATCATAATCATCTATTACGAGAGCATATGGAAGGAAGAAGAGAACAGCATAGGAGATGAGGCTTATTATATGTATGATGGGGAGCAGTGGTAGAGCGAGAGATATTGTCTGCATAGTAAAATTAAAGGCAAAGAAAATTATGTAAAAGGCAGTTATTGGGACGATGTTGGTGTTGAGTGCCTTCCTTATCTTAGATTGCGTAAGAGAGGTCCTAATTCTACCCTTCTTCACAAGAAGGGAAACGAGTATTAGCGTCGTTGCAAGGAGGGCTGATGCCACCACCACAATAATTAGAGAGAGGACAAAATCTAAGGCATTCATTGAGAGAATGTCAGAAGTCCTCAAGAAGAGGCTGCCAAAAGACAAGTATGTTGGCCTTGCCACAACGATGGAGAGAAGGATGCCCAACAAAGCGGGCAATGACAATATTGCGGCGATCTTGAAAGAGCTCGCAAAATCATCAACCGCATTTAGAACTGCCTTCATAAAATACCATTCGGAGTTATTGTTTTTAAACTTATTCTTAGTCTTTTTTGGAGGCTTCTCTTGCTAGAGCGAATTGCGCAACGAGCGCATCTATCTGTATCCTCTCATTAGCCCCCTCAACCATGCGGAAGTTATACTCTCCTATCTTGTCAACGAGGAACGCCTTTTCCTTCTCGGGCATGTCTGAGTTGAGAACGGCCCTATATAGCTGGAGTATTAAGTCCTCCCCGCTTAGTCCCTTGTGGACAAAAAGCTCCTCAACAAGTTTCCTTGCCTTAGTAAATTTCCCCTCATAAGCGAAGTTGATTATCTCATCTATCTCCTTTGGCCTCGCCCTGCTTGCCACCCTATATACAAGGTCTCCATCTATTTTCTTGCTTATGAAAGCTGCTCCTTGAAGGGCGTTTATGGCTCTCCTCATATCCCCATCTGAGATATAGTATAGGGCCTCTACGCCATCCTTTGTAACCTCTATGTGTTCTCCCTTCTCTATATGCCTTACCATCCTCTCCAAATCGTGCTTAGAAAGATTGCTGAACCTGAATATGGCAGTCCTACTCTGTATGGGCTCTATTATCTTGCTTGAATAGTTACAGCTTAGTATCATCCTCGTAACATCAGAGTAGACCTCCATAGTCCTCCTCAATGCTTGCTGCGCGTCCTGCGTTAAGGCATCTGCTTCATCCAAAAAGATTATCTTAAAGCCAACATCATTAGCTGTCATAGCTCTGGCAAACTCCTTTATCTTACCTCTAACTACATCTATGCCTCTCTCATCGCTAGCGTTAAGCTCCAAAAAGTTGCCCGCTATCTCCTTGCCATAAAACTCGTGGGCAAGAGCCATAGCAACAGTCGTCTTTCCAACGCCCGGAGGGCCAGAGAACAGGAGGTGTGGCATCGTCTTCCTCTTGACAAATGCTTCCATTGTTTGCACTATTGCCTTCTGTCCTATTACCTCCTTTAGCCGAGCGGGCCTGTACTTTTCTGTCCAAGGAAGAAAATCCTCCATGGCTAAAGAGTGGAGAATAAATATTTATAAGGGAATCTATGGGGAGCACTGGAATATCTCTGATTACTTAGAGAGTTTCTCTTTCATAGAGCAGAACATACATACATCGTTATTCGTCGGCATAGAGCATATGGAGCAGGGTTTCATTTTCACGGGCTCAAACTTCATGCTCTCAACGATGGATAGGGCGCTCCTCAATATGCGGAACTTGGCTCCAGGGTACCTATCTTCTAAGTTGTTGAGAAGGACTCTCACATCATACCTTATGGAGCGGTTGGCATAAGGACATTCTCCGTCATCAAAAACCAGGCCCTTGCTGAGAGCATAGAGAACTATCTCCTTCTCGGGTATGTGTATTAGTGGTTTGAGCCTTGGCACAAAATCATCACTCGTTGATAGAGGCTTGAAGAACCTCGCTATCCTGCTCGGCTCATTCCTCAGGAGGTTCATCATCACTGTTTGGACAGCATCATCCAAATTGTGCCCTATTGCCACATAGTCAGCTTTTAAGTCTCTTGCCGCTTTGTTGAGCAAGTATCTCCTGAAAACCCCGCAATAGCCACAGGCTGGTTCTGGGTTATCCTCCATTGCCTCATCTAAGCTCTTCCCAACTTCCTTGGAGAAAGGCACTATGACATGCTCTATGTCAAGTTCCTTGCATAACTTCTCGGCTGCTTCCACGCTCTTGCTCCTATAGTTGGCTATGCCCTCATCTATAGTTACTGCTACAATTGACAATGGTATCTTGGATGTTAGCTTTTTGAGCATATACAATAAGGTTGCTGAATCCTTGCCACCACTTAGGCCTACGAGAACCTTAGCGTGTGGTTTTAGGCCCTCCTCTCTCAGGGAGCGAGAGAACCTACTCTCGATTAGCTTGGAGAAATGCTTCTCGCAGAGTTCCCTTGCAGCATAGGGGAGATAAACATATGCCTCGTTATTACAATAATGGCACGCCATTTGGGAAGTTATGTTAAGAAAATTATATAACTATATCTTAACGAAAATCTTCCCGTCCTCTACCTTAACCTCGTAGCTCTCCACTGCAGCTATAGGAGTGCCCGAAGCTGGAGGCCTTACTACTGAACCATCGCGTATATTGAAAGCGGCGTTATGACAGGGACAAACAGCATTAAACCCCTCAAGAGAACCCTTGGAAAGCTTACATTGCATATGACTGCATATGTTGCTTATGGCATAGTAGTCGCCGCCAACATTAACTAGTAGTATGGCCTCGCCTTCTATATCCTTTGCGAGCTCCTCGCCTTCTCCTATTTCATCAACAGAGGCAAAGAATTTCCAGTCCATAACAAGCTATCCCCATAGGCCAATATAAAGTTTTCCATAAACCCAATGCGGGCAGATAATATAGATAAGTTATGTGCTGCTATGTTGAGTGCTATTGAGGAGAAGGAGTTACACCACTGAGTTGCTAGGAAGTAATAGGCAATAGGTGTAAATTGGGTGTAAAGTAAGAGAAAGGGATTGACCGCGGAAGGCATCTCCTCCTGATCCCCGAAGGAACCAAGAGTCCTTATCCGGCGGGTTTGCCGCCAGAAAGGCAGTCCCTGTTACAGAACCCTTTTCATACCTTCCACTTTAGTCCCAACATATACTAAAGTAGCGAAAAAAGTTAAGGTTTTGGTTCTTAAAATCAACAAAAGGTTTAGAAAATGAGCCTTTTAGCTCAAAAGCAAAATAAAAGAAGATGTAGAGAGTTAGGGGAATAAAAAATAAAAAGCTACTTGATTAGCCTCATCCCTATAGTTATGGCTCTGCCAAGAGCAACGACGACTATTATACCTCCGAGTATTAGAGGTACGTTCTCAGAGACTATGTCAAGTATTCCCTTCTGCCTTGGCTTTTCCTTAATCTCAGCAGCTCCTTGTAGAGAAGTAGTCTCATTCTTCTTAGCTGCTAATTTTGCCTTTGTCTTATCTTTTGTTTTTTCTGTTGTTGTATTGTTAAGCTCTGCGCTCTCATTTGCTGTTGGTTCCTCAACTGTAGTGTTGGTAATAGTTGTGTTAGTACTGTTGGTTGTTACTGTCGTATTAGTTGGCTCTTCTTTTTTCTCTTCTTTCTTACAGGCATAGACTGCCATTTGCTGTGTGGCGTTCTTGAAACCGTCTTTTGAGGCAGTAACTATGTAGGTTGCTGTTCCTCTGAGATTGAAGCTTGCTTCTCCAAAAGCATCTGTGTAGTCAACAAATGGGAATGTCTGTGTTAAGTTCTTGAGAGTAACCTTAACGCCAACAATAGGGGAGCCCGAACTCTCAACAGTTACTAAGAACTTGTTGTCGGGGCATAGTGTCTTTGTTGTAAATGTTAATTGTGGCAATTGCTTGGTTCCTCCTGTGCTTACTGAACCTCCGCCACCACCAGAAGAGCCTCCTCCACCAGATGAAGGATTATAGAAGTTGAATGTCCTTGTTATCGTGGCATTCTCTCCATCTGATGCAAAGGCAGTGGCAGTCACTGTATGTGTCCCATCACTGTATGCATTTGTATCTAGCTGCTGGGTGCATACTAGTGTTGTGTTAGAACCAGAACAACTCCCTATGTAGTTGCCACTCACGTAGTATGTTATGTTGGTTATGTTAACACTAGTCCCTGTTGCAGTGGCATTTAAGGTTATTGTATTACTTACAGTAGATCCATCACTTGGTGTATTGCTAACAAATGCAAAAGTTGTGATGTTGGAAGCAGATGGGTTGCTGTAGTTAATTGTCCTTGTCTCTGTTGTGTTGGTAACGCTGTTGTTGTCAGTAGCTATTGCATAGAAGCTGTGCTGTCCATTGGACAAGTTAGTAAGCGTTACCTCACAAGGAGAGGCAGTACAACTTGTGTTAAGGACACCATCTAAGTAAAGAGAGATGTCTGTTATCGCTCCTATGTCGCTCGTTGCTGTTATGTTAATCGTTGGAGGGCTTGTTAATGCTGAGTTATTTGCTGGAGTTGGAGAAACGAAAGAGACATTAACAGTAGAGTTGCTTGTTGTTACTGTGTTGTTGACAAAGACTGTTATAGGAGCTGCTGAGTTGCTATTGCCCGTTGTGTCATTGGCTGTTGCTGTAATAGTGTATGTGCCATCAGAATAAGTAGTTGTGTCCCAGCTGTATGTGTAAGGAGAAGTTGTTAAGTTGGCAACAGATGTGCCATTTATGAATAGCTCTACTGTGTCTATCGTTGCTGATGGATCACTCGTTGTTGCGCTTACATCTATTGCAACTGTGCCATTAACATTGGATGAATCAGTAGGAGAGGTTATCACTACGGTGATGTTGGAAGAACTTGGTGGCGTGTTGCCATTAGAGAATAGAACAGTAGAAGATATTGAAGCTGTGTTCCCTGCCTCGTCAACTGCCTCAATAGAAACATCATAACTCCCATCATAATAGGAAGTAGTATCTATTGAGAGGTTGCAGCTAAATGCCACTGGAGGGAAAGAAGAACAGGAATCAACCTCTGTATTGTTGACAAGAGCCCTTATGGTAGAGAGCTGCTTTGAATCACTTGCGCTTGCCTCAACTACATATACATTAGAGATAGTTGATGGCAGAGGTTGTGATAAGGATAGTTCAGGGTTTTCCATATCAACAACTATGTGTCTCTGTATTGTTTTCGTCGTAACATTAGTAGTAACTACTGCCGTGTACATAACATCTGAAATAGTGTTGGGAGAGGTGGGGTCCGGAACGACCTCTGAAGCAGACAATGTACAGGATGTTGTTGTACAGGTCTTAAGTGGTTGTGGATTTGATATCTTATTAACATATATGGATATGTTAGTTAGGGACTCTGTTGGGTCAAGAGATGCTTGAACTGCCACATCTGGCAATGCATTGATTATTGCCCCGTCTGTTGGAGTAGGACCCACAAAATCAAAAGTAACGCTAAACATTAACCCTAGTGCTAGAACAATAACGAACAAAGCTTTGTTAAATGACATAGTTGTGTTATAATATATGGTTATGTTTAAAAATGTATTGCTTCCTGTAGCCACAATCTAAAG
>RFJG01000013.1 GCA_003694965.1 Methanobacteriota archaeon
CTATAGATATCTCCTCCTTTATACATATCAACAAGAGATTTCTGAACTTTGTAGTGGTAGCTAGGCTCCATCGTTATGTACTCCCTGCTCCAATCAGATGAGAAGGCAAATCTCTTAGCTTGTTTCCTCATGCTCTCTATATGCTCTTGTGTCCATTCCTTGCACTTCCTTATGAATTCTTCTCTTGGGAGCCTGCCGTACTTGGCCTCCACCTTTACTTCTGTTGGAAAACCTTGTGTATCCCATCCTTGTGCATAGAGAACTGCATATCCAGACATCCTCCTATAGCGAGCATCTATATCAAACATAGTATAGGATAGTATGTGGCCCATATGGAGCTTTCCAGAAGTGAATGGAGGGGGAGAATCTATGACATATGGCTTCTTTGAGCCGTCATCAACAAACTTATAGAGCTCTTCCTCTTCCCATTTCTCTACCAATTTCTCTTCTATTGATTTGGAATACTTGCCTATGTCTGCCATAAGGGCCTCTGTTGTTGGATAAAAGTTAAAAAGGACTAATATGGAACTAATAACACTAATTTAGTATATAAGAGAACCCCCTTCCAGCGTTGTATCATCAGCAACTTTCTTGTTCCAAGCTATGAGAGAACCAAGCTCCCTTCTTACGGAGCAGTGCTTGCCGTTAAGGTTCAGCGACTCAACAAAAGAAGGTTCTATTCTGACATTACTTCCTACTATCGCTCCAGTGCCGCAAAAACTCATCTCTAACTTAGAGGACTCTCCCACGCGGACATTGGGCATTAAATAGCTATCCTCTATTATTGTGCCGTCTTCTATTATAGAGTTCTCTTCTATTACTGAATTTTTGATGACGACGTTTTTCCCTATGTGAACATTGCTCCCAACATAGACGGGACCTTCAAACCTCGCAGACTTGTCTATCTCTGCATCACCCTCTATGTGTATATAATCTGGAGGGTAGAGCATATCAAAAGCATCTAAGAGTTGCCACGAATAGGCTACATCCATCCAAGGCTTGATAGTAACAAAAGAGGAGAAGCCCTCCAGCACATCAGTGAACTCGTACTCGCCTCTAGAAGAGACTCCAACACTTATCAGGTCGTCAAAAACCTCGGGCAAGACAACATAGAGGCCTAGGTTGACAAACCCCTCGTTGACATCCTTTGGCTTCTCAACAGCCTTACTTACTTTACCGCAATCAAGAGAGAGAACGCCAAAACGGGAAACATCAGTCATAAACTTGGTGGCGACCATATTATTGCCATCCCAAGAATGAACAATATCCTTGTATATGGAGTAGTCCATAACATGATCGCCAGAAGCTATTAGAAAAGGTTCATCTATTACTTGCTCTGCTGACAAGACAGCAGAAGCCGTCCCCGTAGGTCTTTTTTGTATTATAGGATTTGCGTTAAGGCTCTCAACATAGGAGAGCATATCCTTCTCGCTCTCCTTGCACACAACATAAATGTCTTCGAATCCAGCTTCTCTCAAGCCCTCCACTATCCTGCCTATTATGGGTTTTCCAGCCAGTGGCAAGTATGGCTTAGGCCTATTCTGTGTTAATGGCCAGAGCCTCGTCCCATTACCGGCAGCCAGCACAAGAGCAGTCTTTAATTTCTTAGAAGACATATACATATCTCCTGCCCGTTAGGGCAACTGCTATAGTGAAGGAGAGAAATGTTTTAATAGACATAGGAGGGATAGGAGTGTATGCGTATTGCCTTTTTTACTGACAGTTGGAAGCCAAACAAAGACGGTGTTGTATACAGTATTGAGAGCCTCATAAATCAACTCCCGAGCTATAATGTGGAGGTTAAATACATTGTATGTCCCTCACACGATGGGAAGAGTAGGGAAAGCAACGAAGACGGCATAAAAACAATATATGCGAGGTCTTTGCCCCTGCCTTTCTACAAGGATTACAGAGTAGCTCTTATGTGGAAAAGGCTAGCCAACAAGGTAGTGGCAGATGTGGATATTGCACATAGCCACGGAGTAGGCTTAACTTCCTTAGCGGCTGCGCTGAGCGCTAATGAACTCAACAAAGGCAGTGTTGTGACATTCCATACCAACATAATGAGGGCAACGCACTACCTCGGAGCACTACAAGGATTGGGTAATTGGTTCACACGGAACTACCTCTCATACCTATACAACAAATATGATGTTGTCGTAGCCCCCTCATTGAAAGCAGTCAGTGAACTCTCTGGCATAGGAGTTAAGGCAGTGGAGATACCCAACGGCATAGATACATCTTTGTTTAAATGCAAGAGAAAACCATCAAAAAAACCCCTACTGTTGCATGTTGGGAGAGTAGTAAAAGAGAAGAACCTTGATATGATAATAGAGTATTTCAATGAATTGCTAAAGGAGATGCCAGAAGCTGAACTCTACATTGTTGGAGATGGCCCATACTATAAAGAACTCAAGAAAAAGGAAGGGGGCAGGGTTAAGCTACTCGGTTGGGTTGACAGGAGAGGACTTAAAAAAATATATGCAGAGGCGGATGCCCTTGTGTTCGCTTCCTTCTTTGATACGCAAGGCCTCGTTGTCTTTGAAGCCATGACTTGTGGTCTTCCCGTTATAGCACACAAAGACAGTGCTGCATCAGAATTTGTTAAGGATTGTGGGCAGGTATTTAGGAACAAAGAAGAGTTCATAGAGGCTGTGAAAGAAGTAATGGATAGAGGCTGCAAAAAAGACAAAGAAAGCCTCGACGAAAAAAAGACAGCTGAGAGGTATGCTGAGATCTATAAGGAGGTTGGTGGAAGGAGTGGCTGAAGGTCCTTGTCAAGGATCTTTTTGAACTTATTTATATCAATAGTTGAGAATGTTAAGAGGTCTTTTTTGGATATGCCTTTCTTATCTGTCCTCTCATTAACAATAGATGCTCGTAAGAATTGCGTAAAAAAGTCCTTGAAAGCCGGTTGTATTGCTTTGTTCTCAACCATCTCAGCCACTAATTCTGATGCATCATAGGGGCTGAGGAAATTATCGAAATAGGGTACATAAAAAAAGGTTCTGAGA
>RFJG01000014.1 GCA_003694965.1 Methanobacteriota archaeon
TGGACTTGCGAACAGTACAGACAATGCCAATAGGGCAACAAATACTATGTTCTTCCTCATATATTATCCCTCAATTCAAAAATGGGGGGAAAGTATTAAAAAGTTAAGTGCCATTGCTATTGAGAGAATCCATGAAAAAAATCGCCCTTGCTTTTGTAGCTGTAGTGTTGATTAAGCTGTTCCTCATGAATTTCAGCATCGTTTTCCCAGATACTTATCGCTATTTTTATTGGGCGAGCTTAGGCATCAACAATATAGAGATTAGGTATATACCTTTCTCTTTGTTCCTAAAAATTATCCTCTCATTAACAAGTGAGTGGCCACTAAGACTCTTCTTGCTAAAAACAATCTATGCAGTAATTGCTTCTACAACCATACTCCCGGTCTATCTTTTAGTAAAGAAGAGGCTAGGGGAATGGGAAGCACTCGCTCTTGCTATTATGTTCCAATTCTTCCCCCCTCTAATAATGAGTAACCTCCTATTGAGAGATGTCCTCGTTAATTCCCTAATTGTATGGGCACTCTTCTTTTTTATGGAAAGGAAGGAGTTTGTTTCCATAAGCCTATCCATAATAGCCCTGTTGTTCAAGATAACTGCTTTCCCAATAACTGCCGTCTTGTTGCTGGGTTATTGGCTACGGTTGAAGAACAGTAATGTCAAGATGGCACTGTTAGTAATTGCGTTGTTGGTTGGGGCCTTCTCTTCTCTTGTCTTATTTTACAATTATCCTGAGATGGTAGAGGTGGCGGTTAAGGGGATAGATATTGCCTCTTTTTTCTATGTTCTTCTCCTCTCGTTTGTTTATGTGGGAGTGGCAACTCTTGGGTTCAATTTCAAGATAGACAGAGGGGTAGTCCTCGGGATTATTGCATTGATCCTCACAATAGGAAGTTCTTATGTTTTCTTAAAAGCAAATGTGCCAGATTTCGTAGAGAGATATGGCATATATGGCAGATACTTGGAGGGAGCTCTGCTTTTCCTCTATATACCGTCGTTGATGGAAAAGCCTGGAAAACACAATATAGTTGTGTTCCTCCTCCTCTCTCTGGTAGCTGTGCTAACCATAACCCCCGATTTCTCAGCTAACCCCGCATCCCTCTTTTTTGTGGTTATGGAAAATGTATGGTTAGCATTGTTCATAGTAGTAATAGCCCTCTTAGCGATTAGGAGTGGAGATGTGCTATTCTTCAGATTTATACAAGTGGCTGTAATAATTAGTCTGTTCCTTACGACGAGCAACATAGTACCTAACCTTAACAATACCATCCCAAAAGGGCTTGCCATAGAGGCTGACAGGTTTATGGAAGAGAATGGCTTCTCATTTAATGAAAATGGGACAATGGGCCTTATGGATGGAAAAAATGCTTTGTTCTTTATTATTGACCTAAATGAAGCAAGAGAGGCAAACATAACAAACAGCTGCCTAACAAGGGATATAGAAGTTGATGTTGATGGAAAAAGAAACTATGTAAAAAGCGGTGAGAGCATTATTATAGAGGCTGGCAAAAAAGCAAGGCTCCACTACTACCCGCCTCTCTTATGTAATCCATTCTATGGTGGGTTGGCTCTCATAGGACCAATTGTAGCAACTCCATAGGAGCAACCCATATATAAACAGTTATGGCCATAATATCACTATGAAGAAGATAGTTGCCATATCTCTTGCAAGTGCTTTGATAAGTTGTAATGCGAAAAATATAAAGACCAGGTTCTCGGGTATGTTAACTCCTGCCTCTATAACTTGGGACATAGCATTTATGGGGCAATTTGACAAGGACAAGAAAGCCCTTGAGGAAGCTCTTAAGAGTAACGAGATTAGCGACGATGCTAGGGATGAAGTCCTTAGAGCCCTTGGCAAGACAGCGGCCGCCAAGATGGAGAGCTTAAAGGATATCCTCTCTGGCCTTAGCTCACAAAATAGGAGAGAGTTATTAGATGCGATATTCAAGGCTGGAGAGTATGTTTTTCCTCCAAACATGGATAAGTGGAAGGCATTTGTCGTCGGCATACTTAGGAGCTATGTTGAGGTATCTCAAGACTACAAGGTTAGGAGCCACGCCCTGCTATCCTTGACAAAGTTGGGAGTGCCAGCACTAAAACAGGCATCCATTATGATGCTCTCAAAGAACGCAATAGAGAGATTTGTTGCTGCTTACCACTTCAAGGTATTCGGCAGTGAGAATGATCTCAAAATGCTTAAGAGATGGCTCTCCATAGAGAAGCAGAGCAGGGTTAAGCATATGATAGAAGAGGCAATAGAGGCAATAAAAAACAGAAAAGATTAGAGAGCCACGGCAAGCAATAAGGCTTTCCTCAACTTATCGTCTATGGCGTTCCCTTGAGCTAAGTATGTTATGTCTTCAACTTTTCTCTTCTCCCAATCTATGTACTCTGGTGTGTTAACGACTAACATGCCTGCAGAGGCAGCTCCTAATTTCATAGAAACTGTAAAGACAGTTGCCATCTCCATCTCGCTCGCTATCGCCACGTCCCTATACTTCTCAAATGCCCTTATGAATTCTTCCTCACTCTCATAGAATATGTCGTGAGTCCTCACAACACCCTCAAAGTACCTAAGCTCTTCCTCTCTCAGTTTTTGGCCAAGCCTGTTCGTTAAGTTGGCAGATGGCAACGCTGGAACTGATGATGGCAAGAGTTCCTTACTTACACCATCCTCTTTGATGGCTGCGCTTGCCACAACTATGTCTCCAACCCCTATATTTCTATCAACTACGCCACAAGTGCCAACTCTTATGAACTCCCTAACTCCAAGCATATACGCCTCTTCCATTGCTATGGCTGTTGAAGGGCCTCCTATACCACAGGATAACAGGAGTGCCTCCTTGCCCTTATTGCTTACGCGGACTCCCCTGAATTCCCTGTTGAAGAAAAGCTCCTCAAACCCATCAACGCTTCCCTCTAACAAGCTCGCCCTTGCAGGGTCTCCGAAGAGTATTGCCCTCTTAGGGAGGGCTCCCTCGTACTTAAAGTGTTGTGCCATTTTCACACCTCCTTAACATACCCTCTAAAATAATCCTCGTGTCCTTAGGCTCCCCGACTTTTACAAATTCCACTTCCCCGAAAGAATTAGGGGAGGAGAGGAAACCTGAATTACTTTCATTATCATCTACCATCATTACAGAGAGTCCCTCAGGGATTCCATCATAGTAGAGAAAGGAGAGCAAATCTATGATGCTTATTTCTGGAGCTCTTTTTGTTCCAACAACCTCCCCGGAGATTATGAGGTAGAAAGGGTCAAAGACATCGACTCCATAACGCTTCAAGAATCTTGCGCACTCCTTAAGATAGATGGCAGGGGCATCACTTACCATAATGGGAATATATCCAAGATCTCTTAAATTCCCTAACAACGAGAGTATTGCCCTTGTCTCTTTTAGAGTGCTCTCAACTCTTTGCTCCAACAACGCAGGTATGGAATAAATGGCCTGTCTCCACACTGAATTGAAATAATCCTCCCTTGTGGCAAATAATCCTCTTTGCAA
This sequence comes from Methanobacteriota archaeon, assembly GCA_003694965.1. GTDB lineage: Archaea > Micrarchaeota > Micrarchaeia > Anstonellales > J096 > J096. The sequence continues at coordinate 3,505 of RFJG01000014.1, forward strand.
TGCTGTATAAGAGTCCCTTGCCCCATATGGCTCTATAAGCCTCTTTACTTCTCTCAGGAGTAGTGCTGTTGTGTCTTCTTTACCTAAGATTGTCTCATCAAAATCCAAAACAAGTACCTTGTCAAGAACACTGTTGCCATCAATGGAATATGGGAATTGCCACTTCCCAGCGTTGTCCGAGAATGCCCTCCTCGCAGAGAGGAGTTCCTTGTCTTTTAACAAATATTGGATATTTAATGGCTCTACCGACATAGCCTTGGGGTAAAGGAGATAAGGGAGGATATAATCTCCTTTCTGTGTTCTTAGCCATCTCCCTAAATAGAGGAAATCCCCTTCCTCTACCCAATCCTCTACCTCTAAAAATCTAAGTGCATCATTGCCCTGCTCAATTGTTGCTAAGTTACAGGCGAGACCTAAGACAACATCACTTATGTTGTCATAGTTCCTTAAGACATAGTTAATGGTATCGCCAGAA
>RFJG01000015.1 GCA_003694965.1 Methanobacteriota archaeon
AGTGGTGAGTAATGAAAGCAAGTATTGTAATACCTGCATACAATGAAGAGAGGTATATAGGCAGGACATTGGATAGCATAACAAAGCAGAGTTATGACAACTACGAGATAATAGTAGTTGATTGCTTTAGTGAGGACAAGACTGCCAAAATAGCTGAGAGCTATGGAGTTAAGCTCTTACAATTTTACAAAGGCAACATAGGAGCTACGAGAAGGGCAGGAGCCCTTATAGCGAGAGGAGATGTTATTGTTAGCGCATCAGCAGACATATACTACCCTAGCTATTGGTTGGAAAAGCTCCTGGAACCTCTTAAAGATGATTTTGATGGGAGCTATGGAAGCATATACTTGCTTGATGCTGAGAGGCACGAGGAAGTTAGCGCACGCTTTATTAACAAAGTAGTTACGCCTACTCTCAAAAAATTCTCCATACCTTACGGGACTGGAGACAACATAGCACTGAAAAGAGACTTCTATAACCACATTGGCGGGTTCAAGAAGCTTGAGACTGCTGAGGACTTGGACTTATTGAAAAGGGCATTTGAAAATGGGAGGATGGCCTATGTTGAAGAAGCTAGGGCATATAGCGACCCTAGAAGGATAAGAGAATGGGGGAGCTTGAAATACCTTGCTTTCCATACCCACAATTTCCTCCTCTACAACTTACTTGGCAAGTATAAAAAGGACTATGAAGTGGTGAGGTGAGCTATGGAAGGAAATTTTGCCATAATGTATGGAGAGAAATACGGCATTGAGATGCCCAACAAGGAATACAAGCTAACGGTTGATTGCTTCCCCGGCATAATAACCAAGTTATCGGCGAACATAAGGAAAGCATACGAGATAGCTGGCATAAATATGGACATTGTGGAGAAGGCTGTTAAGGAGGGCAAAGAGAGCCTCCTAAAAGAAGCTGTTGACAAAAAAGAACTCCTAATTATGGCAAAGAGTGCCTATGTTTATAGCTCTCTTAAGGACATAACAGCAGGTGGCAAAGAGTGCAGTGGCAAGGCTTTTGAGAGCAAGGGATTGGGAGTAATGCTAAGATATGATAGTTGGATATTCATAAAGAAACTCTCTCCACTTGCTGAGAAGCACGAGGTTTCTGGCCTGTTCTCATCTACTTATGAAAAGTTGTGCGAAAAATACTATGTTTTTAAGACTGGAAAGGAAGGGAAGAAGAGCAGGAAGCTCGGGAAACTCAAGGAAGTTGTTGAGGCGTTGAGAAAAGCTTATGACAATGATGGGTTCCTCGGCTATGTTGAAGAGGCATTGAGTTATAAAAGCTTCAGGCCTTACCCTTACATAGATGGGCTCGTGAAGGCATATCCAGACCTTAAACCTAAGAAACCAAGGGGCAGGTTGCCAGGAGCCGGCAAAGGAGGTAAGAAAAATGGTTAATAGGAAAGCACTGAGGGAAAAGTTCCTCAAAATAGCTAAGGAAAAAACAAGGGAACACTTGATGAGGGACGACCTCTACATAATACAATTGGAGAGGGCATTGGAGGAGCTAACGACGATAGCGAACAACATGTATGAGAGGCTAGAAGAGTGGTATGGCATACACTTTCCAGAACTTAAACTAAAGGATAGGAAGGAGTATGTGGATGTTGTCCTTAACCTTGATATGAACAACATAGATAGTTACTCAGGGCCAAGGGCAGAGAGAGTAAAAGAGCTTGCCAAAAAGACAAGAGGGGCAAAATTGGACAAGGAGAGCCTCGACAAGATAAAGAAGCTTGCTACTATGCTCTCCAACACATACGAGTTGATGGAAGAATATGAGGAGCACATAGAGAAGGTTGTCTCAAAACTTATGCCCAACTCTTATGAGCTTGTTGGTGGAAAGTTGGTTGCTATGTTCCTATCGCACGCTGGAAGCTTGGAGAAGCTCGCTGAGATGCCTGCCAGCACAATACAAGTACTAGGAGCTGAGAAGGCATTGTTCAAGCACTTGAGGAGCAAAGGCAAGATAAGCCCTCCAAAGCACGGCATAATACTACTTAGCAATTATGTTGGGAGCCTCCCTAAAAGAGTGCGCGGTAGGATGGCAAGAACACTAGCAGGGAAGCTCGCCCTTGCTTTCAAGGCAGATATAGCAAAGGATTACATAGCGGATAAGCTCAAAAACATAGTTGAAAAGAGGTATGAGGAGCTGAAAAAAGTAAAGCTAGAAAAGAGAGAGAAGAAGCCAAAACAAGGCAGACAGGGAAAGAAGGGAAGGTTCAAGAAAAGAAGGAAGTAATTAGAGTTTCTTGAAAAGAGTCCCCATATAGAGAGAAGCTAGGGATGCCAAGAATATTGTAGCCATAAAAGCCACTGTGTAGTTATATAGTAGGGATATTGCTGTGAAAGTCAATGCCACGATAGCCATGCCAAGAGCTATGTTGAGCTCCCTCTTGATAACCTCGCTCCTCCTATGAGCTACCTTATGATAGAACATAGACATAAATCGCGGCTTGAAAAATGAATATGAGAGGAAACCAAGTGCTCCACCTCCAAATGCCATAAGCTTGGTTGTTGATACCCTCATAAGAGAAGACAAAGAATGGCTTATGAATGTTGGCTTGAATAGCTTTGCTATCCTGTCTTTAGGTATGAACTTTGATACTATTATGGAGGCAACTCCACCAACAAGGGAGATCGTTGAAAATAAAAGTCCTATGCTATCCCTTGTCCACAAAGAATAGAAGAGGAAAGCGGGCCACACGACAGTGAGGGAGAGGTTCTGGATGCCCTCTACTATGTAAGCTGGCACTAAGGAAAAAGAGACCTTGTTGATGTTGAGCTCCTCTTTTTTTAGGTGGAGGAGAGATTGTGGCAGAACCATAGACAAATAAATTGCCAACGAGGCTATGAACAGGGATGAGTAGCCAAATAGGTCTATGATAAATGCCCCTACCAATGGGCCCAAGAATGGAGTTAGCGTCGTTATGGCTATTACTATGGCAAAGCTCTTCGTCTTCTCGTGTGCAACTACTTTAGTAAACTCAACATGGAGCGGGAGCCAAAAAATCAGCTCTGCACTCTTGAAGAAAAAGGCAGCCCCCACAACAGAAAGGACTGTCAATAGCTGTAGGGAATAGATGCCAAGAACATAGAACATAAGAGATAGGAAGAGAGTAACTATAACGGAGAAGCGCTTCTGTGCCACATAAGCTAGTAAGAGAGCCAGAGGATAAAGGAGGGCTGTGGAAAGAAGGTAAGGGATTATGAGGAAAGGTCCAGACTTGTCCAAGATAAATATAGGTATGAAGACGCTGATAAGAGATATGGCCAGTGTCCTTATGAATATCGTTGCGTTATACTCTGTTTTCTTGCTCGTTAAGATGTAGTGCATTTTATAGAGGAGTTCCTTCATTTTAAGGTTTCTTGGGCAGAAAGATAAAAAAGCTTTGTCCTACTCCACGTTCTCTCCAAGAGAGAGTTGGACAGCCCCACTACCTCGTCCATATTACAATTACATAGAGCTATGGGAAATTCAAGCTTGTCAGTCCCCTGTATCTCTATGAGATAGAAGTTTCTCATGAGCTGCATGCCGAACCTCTTAAGGCCCGCATTCTTACATATCCTGAGGATAACATGTGCGTGTTCTGGGGTTTTGGCAACTATGTGGAGTATGAAAGGGTCAACCTTGTAATAGAGAGGGTAGGGACCGTCATAGGAGTTTATAGCATCAACAACGCTGTTAGTGGTTGCCTTGTCGTGCCATTTCTTATACATATAGGTTTCCTTCTTAGATGGGCCTTTGGCCAATAAGAGAATCCTACCAGAACAGGAAGATGTTGTTACATAACCTTCCTTGCTATTTATGTAATCAAGTAAATAGAAGATCTTCTCATCAGCTAAGTTGTGCTCCCTTGCATATGAGAGCTTACTAAGTGCCCTGCTCTTAAATTCTTCCCATTGCCTAGTCATAACATCACATCAAATGCCCATCAGAACTTAAATTCCTTCATCCCTTATCAGCGTTCTCGCCAGTCATCACAAGGCATATCAGCACTCAAGGTTCTCATCACTCATTTCAGGAGATCCAGTGCTCATCACAACACTATTAGGCATAAAAAGGCATTAAAATCTTTCCACACTATAACTGCTAAGGTGATTTCATGAACTATCTACACGACATAGGAAATGGGAGCGGAGACATAACGAACGTAGTAGTGGAAGTTCCAATGGGAAGCAGGAACAAGTACGAGTATGAGAACGCAGAAGGTGTTTTCAGATTGGACAGAGTCCTATTCAGTCCATTCCATTATCCGGTAGATTATGGATTTGTACCTAAGACTTGGTATGACGACAACGACCCCATAGATGCCATGGTCCTCGTTAGGATGCCAACATTCACATCCTGTGTTTTTGAAGCAAGGGTTATAGGGGCATTGAGAATGAAGGATGAGAAGGGCATAGATGATAAACTCCTGCTAGTTCCAACAGGAGACCCAACATTCAAGGACATAAAGGACATAACAGATGTCTCATCAGCAGTACTTGACGAGATAAAGCACTTCTTCCAAAGATATAAGGACTTGGAAGGGAAGGAAGTCTCTGTAGAGGGCTGGTTTGATAAGAATGAGGCCCTTGAAATATTGGAGAAGGCTAGGAGGATGTATGGGGAGAAGTTCGGGAGCAACTAGCTCCATTCCTCCTCTATTCTTTTTATTGTGCTTATGTTGACTTCTTGTGAATCTAACACTTCTTTTAGGAAAGCTGTTATGGCAGATGCCGGCATTGTCGAGAAAAAGTCAGAGATAGCATCAACTATTTTCTTTATGTTCCCTTCTTCTGTTTTCAGCACATAGCGCTCTAATTCTTGGAGAGCTTCCTCATTATGTGTTGCATATGAAATGCCATCAAAAAGCTCGTTCTCTGCAAGCTTGTCCATAAAAAGGAAAACAAGAGAGAGACCCTCGACACCATCGACCATCTCAGAAGGGATGGGCAGCTCCACATCATAAAGGGGAAGTATCTCCTCTCTAATCATCTTTGCCTTTTTCTTGGCCGTTCTCCCATCTTTATTGCTCGATAGCTTGCTTGCCATATAAATAGTGTTGTTAGAAGTGTTTATATATCTTACACCGAGAGAATTAAAGGCCTCTCTATACAATAAGTTTATAAAGAGTTAACAATCAATAGAGTTTTAGAGGTGGATTTAATGACAAAGAAATTATCTGAGCTTTATGGGATGGATGTCTTCACAGACGGTGGAAAGTTCCTCGGCAACGCACAGGAGTTCTTGCTCGATGTTGAGAAAGGCTCTGTTTCAAGAGTTCTCTTGGACAGGGTTCCATCATCAAGAGAGCAGCTCAAGCAAATCCTCAAAGAAAAGAGCGTTAAGTACGAGAACGTCAAGTCTGTTGAGGATGTTATTGTTGTGACTAAGGGGCAACAGTAAGCCCCATCTTCCCCATGATGTAGGAAGCTATTGTGTGAGCCTGTTCCCCCGGAACTACTATAACTCCCTTGTCTTTTATTCCATAGCATATTAAGTGCTCTCTTGTTGCGTAATACATGAAGGCAAGACCGGATATGTCCTCCTCTCCCTCTACTCTTAACGCTCCTCCTTTTTCCATAAGGGGCTTTGCCATAGCCAATATGTCCGTATTGAAAGTAGAGGGGCTGTTCTTAGCTATGTATGGCTGGGGGAATGCCTTGCTTATAACTTCTCTCCTTTCCTCTGCTATGTCTTCTCTCAAAGTCCTGAAATCATAGACTGCAACAAATGGCTTAACTCCTATCTCCAAGAAAGAAAGGAGGACTGCATCTCCAACAGAGACTATCTTCCTTGAACTCTCCTTAGCTATCTCAACTATTCTAGCAGGAGAGCAAACTCCCCCATAAGGGATGGATAGTAAGTCCCTTACTTCTCCTTCAACCTTAACTTCTGGCATTTCAGTCCCTTGCTATGTCCAACAGCGTTTTTAGACCTATTATGAGGGCTGCTGGCCCCATAAATATTATGAGAGCCTTGAATAGAGCAAATATGGGAGACAGGACAACATCTGGGAGGGTCATACTCCTCAGTATGGGTTCAAGGTATGTAGATGTTGCTATGACCGCAACGATGGATATTAAGAGCCTCACAACCTCATCAACCTGTATGTTGAGAAGGCCTACAACAATACCTAAGATAAGGAGCAGTAATAAGATTAGTTGAGACTGGACAAGAGAGTAGAGCAACACAAACAAGACACCAAGGACAAACGATACTTGGCTAATCAAATTCTGTAGCTCCACCTTTGTTGCCATAATATCACTCCAAATACATATAGACTATGGAATCTCCCCTTAAAAAGAGTTTTGGAACCTCTTTTGTTTCCTCTCCGACAACAATCTTGACATCAGTCAAGGATAAGTTCATGTGAATATCAAAAGCGAGGACTTTTCCCCTGAATTCCTTGCCTCCTTTTATGCCGACAACGACATTTTTCCCTACCATCTCATTCAATAAATCAAAAGGTTTTGCCATTATTCCTCTCCTCCATTTGAATCTTTCTTCTCTTCTATAAATCCTTCTCTTTTCAGCATATAATAAGGCTCAACTCGCTTCATTATCTCCGGGCTATCGTATACAAAGACTGCAGCCCTAAGAGACGTCTTGCCAGCGAGTTGCTCAACCCTCTTCACAACAGTAGTGTCTGGATTAGATGCTATCTTAGCTATAACAGCGTCCTTTATCTCAGACCTCTTAGGGGTTGCTCCCTTGAACATCAATTTAATAGTGTACTCTTTCCTCCCTATTGTGCTGTTGCTCTTCTCAGATAATATGTCAACTGAACTTACTGCCATGTTATTCACCCTTAAAGACCCTCAATATGGCCTTCCTGCCCATTGCTTCCATTACCTCAACCTCTTTGCCTTCTGATATGTCAGAAGAGAGTTCAGATGGTATGACAACATCATATGTCTCGTATGTATCCTTATCCATTACTTGAGCTGTATTGCCATTTATGGCTAGAACTTGGGCTGTTGACTTC
>RFJG01000016.1 GCA_003694965.1 Methanobacteriota archaeon
AACAGCAGATATGAGAATATTCGTGGCTTGTGGCGAGCGTGGCAATGAGGTAGCGGATTTCTTGGACAGGCTCAAGAGCAACAAGGATTATGTAGTAATAGCTAACACATCCAATATGCCCATGGTCACGAGAGAGAGTAGCATATTCAGCTCCTTGACAGTGGCTGAGTATTTCAGGGATGCCGGGATGCATACACTCGTTATGATGGACTCACTTTCAAGATGGGCTGAGGCAGTTAGGGAGATATCTGGCCTCGCAGATGTCATACCTGCTGAGGAAGGCTATCCCCCTTACTTACAGGATGAGATGGAGAAGGTTTTCTCCAGGGCAGGATATTTCAAGACCCTGTCCGGAGTTGAGGGAAGCATAACAGTAGTCTCCTCCATCTCTCCGCCGAGCGCAGATTTTAGTGAGCCGATAACACAGTATGCCTCTGCCATAACATCTGTTGGCCTTTTCCTTAACCCACAATTAGCGTATGCGCGCATATACCCGGCAATAGACTTTACTCTGAGTTTTTCTAGGTATCTCTCCTCCATAATGAAGAGTTCAGCCACTCAGACATCGGCAAGGAAGCACGTCAAGGAAGCGATAGACCTTGTTTATAGGGGGATACAGATAGAGGAGATAGAGAAAGTTGTTGGGGCTGATGCATTGTCAAAGAGCCAGCTCCTAGATTTGCATGCTCTAAGGCTATTGAGGGAAGCTTTCATAATGCAGAACGCATTTATTGAGAACGATAAGTTCACTCCTCTATGGAGGCAGTTTTCAATGCTTCAAATGATAATGGAGTACTACAATTATGTGAAGTCTCTTTATTACAAGTATGGTAAGTTGAAGTTTGACGACGACTTAGAGAAGAAGATCTTGAACCTCCGCTTTTTGGGTGATGACAATTTCAAGAAGGAGATTAAGGAGATAGAGGGGGTGTTGATATATGGCTAAACCTACTGGCAACACTAAGAGAGGAGCCAGAGAGAAGAAAGCGGCAACCATCAGTACAAAACCACTCCATTTTTGGAAGACCATAGAGGAGATAAAAGAGCCACTCCTAGTATGCCGTTCAGATGATTTCAAGTTTGATGATGTTGTGGAGGTGGTGCACAGAGGTGAGAAGAGGTTGGGCAAGGTAATCTCCATAGATGGAGAAGTATGTACGGTTGAATTGTTGGAAGGGACATACGGCCTTGGAGAGGACTCCGCTGTTAGGACATTTGCCAAGCCGTTCACTTTCCCAATGTCCAACTTATTACTTGGTAGGGTTCTTTCTGGATTGGGGAAGCCATTGGACAAGAAACCATCGATAGTCCTTGGCAAGGAGATGAATGTCAACGGAGCCCCTCTAAACCCAACTAAGAGGACAGTTCCCAACAACATTGTCAAGACAGGTTTTGCTTCCATAGACTTGCTCAACCCGCTCGCTATGGGGCAGAAACTTGCTATGTTCTCATCCCCAGGCCTTCCAGTTGTTGATTTTTCTCTTGACCTCGTAAGGCAGTCATTGGAAAATATGAAGAAGGATTTTGTCGTCGTCTTTGTTGGTATCGGTCTCATAAAGGATGAGGAGGCATTCATAATGAATGAGATAGAGAAGTTCAAGCTAAAAAGCAGGTCTGTTTTCTTCATCAACACAACAGAAGACCCATTGACAGAAGCCGTTGTCACACCCCGAATAGCATTGACAGCTGCGGAGTATTTTGCTTATGAGAGGGGCAAGGATGTCCTCGTCATAATGGGCGATATGCTCAACTACGGGAACGCTCTTAGGGAGATGGCATCCCTTAGGGGAGACCTTTTAACAAGGCACGGCTATCCGAGCTACCTGTTCAGCGATTTCGCTTCTCTCTACGAGAGGTGCGGCATGCTTAGCAAGAGAAAAGGAAGTATAACTTTACTACCATACCTGACTATGCCAAACGACGACATAACACACCCTGTGCCAGACACTACTGGCTATATATCCGAGGGACAGCTTGTAATGACGAGAGAGGTCCTTAACAAGGGAGTCAATCCTCCATTGGACATACTCCTTTCATTGTCGAGGATGGCGCAGCATGCTCTTGATAAGGAGGCTCTCCAGCTATCTCACAAGATATACAACCTCTATGCCCAAGGAAAGAAGTATGAGGAGATAGCATCACTTATGGGGGCTGATGTATTATCACAAGAAGAGCAGAAATTTGTAGACGCTAAGGTAGAGATAGAGAAGGAGCTACTCAGCCAAGAAAAGGAGGAGAACAGAAGGCTTAGCGAAATAGTGAAAATTGCCACATCTATTGTGAAGAAGTATAGTTAGAGGAAAGCAGCAAGGGCTTTTTGCCTCTCCCTTATTATGTCACCAAAGAGGTAGCTCTGCTCTATGTATGTTTCTAATGGCAACCTCAACTTACCCCTTATGTATGATAGGGCCTCTTTCATGGTGTGGAACTCAGCAGGGGTTTTTTTCATAGCCTCTCTTACATTCTCTCTTACGTTGAACACTCCTAGTGGTATGTAATCCTCATAAGCTTCTCTTAGGACTATTGCTCCTGCCTGTATCTTGGCATCCCTCATCCCTTCCAAGAGAGCGAAACGGCAACTGTAAAAACATCCTCCAACAGGAGAGTAGCCTTTCTTTCCCCTGTTGTGTTCATAATCGTTGAATATGTGCGTTCCCTTGCCCATAACATTGATGAATGCTTCAAACCACTCATACTGCCAAGCTGTCGGCACTAGCAACACTATGTACTTGTTGCGCAGACTTTCAAACTCATATACTCTGTACTCCTCTATGACGCTGTTGTGCCTAACCTCTCTCAATAAGGCATCTCCAAGCATCGTATCAACAGCAGTTATGCTCCACCTTGTTGGGACGAGCTTCCTTTTCTTCCCTATGCCAAATGAGCCAGTTGAGAAAGCCTTCTGTATTGCTGAGAAAGGCAGGCCCTTGTTGTAGAGTGTTATGACTGCCTCTTTTGATAGGAGGTCCGTATCGTAGTGAGCTTTTTCCATGCTCCTATCCCAGTAGGGGTTCCCTACTTCCAGCTCTTTCAGCGGGGCGCTCGGCCCAAATGGTTGGTGCTCCTCATTAAAGCTAACGCCACGCGGTTTCTTTGAGAACTCAACTTCTCCGTATACTGATTTCTCAGAAAGAGATATTTCGCGGAGCCTTTCAACGAGCCTATCCCCAACATCCGTTACCTTGGTTTTTTTCATTCCCCTAACTAGGCTCAACCTCATATCTATTATGTTCTTGACATCTATGCCCTTCCTTATCCACATCTCCGGCATATCGTATATCTCTGTCCTGCTGTCTTCATTGCTCATCAAAGGGCCCACATAAACATTCGGGTAGCCTGCCCTTCCTATGAATACAGACGGGGGAGAGCTTCCCTCCATTTTCTTATCTACTCTAACAGATTTGTAGCTTGGCACCTTGCTTGTTATGGCTTTTAAGTAGGAGGCCTTCCCCATTCCCATAATAAGATATCCCAGAGGCTCCATAAAAAGCCAACTGGTATGATTTATAAATCGATTAATACTCTCTTAAGTAACTTGTATCTGTTGTATGGTCTGGCTATACTGCTATAATTCTCAAAAGAACCGTCTGGGTTTCTTTTAGTTTCAAGGAATAGAGAATGCTTTTCAATTAAATCGTCCAAAG
>RFJG01000017.1 GCA_003694965.1 Methanobacteriota archaeon
TGCGGGATGAGAACACGGAGGGGAGAATCCCGGTCGGAGCATCCGCTTTTTAGGAAAAAGCGGAACCAAAAACTCTCTCATACGGAACCAAGGTTCCGAACCTCCTTCTGCATATATCTGCAGGTGAGCAACTAATTGAAGATGGCGCCTTTTTTAAAGCCGGATTGATAGAAGTTCAAAGGTTACTTCAGCTCCTTCGCTATCTTGGCTATGAGCTTCGTTCCCTCTTCTATATCTTTGAGGCTGGCAACGCTCACATTGCTGTGTATGTATCTTGTTGGAATACTTATAGCTATTGAGGGCACTCCGCCCCTTACGTTATATGCAGAGGCTGCATCAGTTGCCCCTCCCTCTATTGCCTCCAATTGGTAGCTTATTCCTGCATTTTTTGCTATTTCCATGATTTTGGAGGCCAACCTCTTATCTGCCATGTTGCCTCTGCCGCTAGCTTCAACGAGCGTTATTGCGGGGCCTTTTTCAAGGGCTATGGGGGCTTGCTCTTCACTAACTGTTGCGTGGTCGCCAGCAACTCCTGTGTCAACAGCAATGAAATATGATGGCTCAAGCGTGTATGTCGCTACTGTGGCTCCTTTGCCAAATGTAGAAACCTCCTCTTGCGCCGTTCCTAGCAATACAACATTGTCCGGCAAGTCCTTTGCTATCTTGATAAGCATATAGCAACCTATCCTGTCATCCAAGGCCTTCCCACAAACCCTGTTGTTGAGGAGCTCCTCAAATGGAGCTTTGAAGAACACAGGAGACCCTATCCCTATGCCGAGTTTCTCAACCTCTTCCCTGCTCTTCGCTCCTATGTCTATGAACATCTCATCATACTCTATAACTTTCTTGAATTCCTCATCTTTCATTATGTGAGGCGGTTTGTTCCCTATTATCCCGTCAACATAACCCTTCTCTGTCTTTATGCGAATGTGTTGGTTGACGAGCGTTCTATTGTCTATGCCGCCTATTTTGATGAACCTAATGAACCCCTTTTCATCTATGTATTTTACCATCATCCCTATTTCATCCATGTGGGCAGCCAATACAATAGGCTTACCTTCCAGCTTCTTGTATGCTATGACATTGCCAAATTCATCCCTCTCTACATTGAGGCCAGCTTTCTTGAACTCCTCCTCAAGTATGGCAGCAACCTCTTCCTCATTGTTCGCTATCCCATTAGCTAGGCATAATTTTTTTAGTAGTTCAACATCCATGAGGCATTATTCTAGAGTTTCCTTTTTAACCTTGTTCCCCTTCCCTTATCGCTATCCTCGCCAGAGCGTGTATGTCTGCCCTAGCCAGGTAGGGCAAGTATGAAAACTTTTCCGCTAACTCTTCATTTCTTAATTTGCCCCTCATTTCCAACACTTTCACTTTTTTCAATAATTCCTCATCCAGTAGCAAGTAAGTGAATTTTTTGAACATCCCACCTAAAAAGCACGTGCCAGTCCAAACAGAGAACCAAAAACCATTCGTGGAAAGATACTCTCCAAAGTTGCTTGGAGGATTTATGGCATTGAAAGGCAAGCTAACAAACAAGTAATGGACGCTTATGTGATATAATGTTCTTTCGAAATCTTCTATCCTCTCTTTGTAGTATGTCCATTTATCCTTTTGTGAGATGTTTTTCTTTATGAACTTCCTAACATCCCATGTAGCCAAGAGGTGGTTCATAACCTACTTATGTGTGGTAAAAAATAAAAAAGAGAGGGTTAGTCCCTAACACCTTCTGCAGTTACCTTGAAAACGATCTCCCTCTCGGGCAAGCTTGGAGAGTCCACTAACCTCGCTATCCTCTTCCCTTCCTTGCCCTTCCTAAGATATACTCTGTATGTTGCTGCGTGAGCTAACACGTGTCCTCCTATTGGCGTTGTCGGGTCTCCGAATAATATGCCTGGGTTGTCCATAACTTGGTTGGTGAAATAGACGGCCAAGTTATGCGTGTCAGCTAACCTCTGCAAGGCATGGACATGCTTGTTGAGTTTTTGCTGCCTCTCTCCCAAGCTACCCCTGCCAACATAGTCTGCCCTGAATTGGCTTGTTAAGGAGTCTATCACTATGAGTTTTATATTCTCCTTAGCCACGATGTGCTCAAGCTTCTCTACCAGGAGTATTTGGTGGTCGCTGTTCTCCGCCTTCATGACATAGAGGTTCTCAAGAACTTGCTTTCCATCCATGCCAGCAGCTTCTGCTAAATCCTTTATCCTCTCGGGCCTAAAAGTGCTCTCCGTATCTATGAAAGCAACCTTCCCTCCTAAGCCTCCTTCTTCAACAGGTTTTTGGGCATTGACGCTGAGCTGGAACCCAACTTGGCTCTTACCACTACTGAACTTCCCGAAGAACTCCGTCAGGGCTTGTGTCTCAACCCCTCCTCCAAGGAGTTCATCAAGCTTCTTAGAGCCAGTCGTTATCCTCCTAACCACCTGCCTCTTTTCAAATAGCTCATAACCTGTCTGGAACTCTATTTCCACAGCCCCTTTGGCAGCTTCTATTATTTTCTTTGCTATATCCACTCTTATGTCCACTGACTCAGCTAAATCGTGCGGTTCAAGTGTTGCCAATGTTGCTATGTCCCCATAGCCACCAAGCCTCAATTTCTCTGCTGTTGTCTCACCAACGCCCGGCAAGTCCTCTAACTCCTTAATTACCTTATACTCGTCTTTTTCTTTTGCCATCTTTTACACCTCACTGCTTGTTGTTGGGAAAGACTAACAATCTAAGTTCCCCAATCTTCATTACATAGAATTCCCTGCCATCTTTTGTTGTGCTCTTCCACATAGCTCCTACGCTCCTGAGCATACTCTTTCCGTTGGCATCCGTATCTGGCTGCAACACCCTGTAATCGGGCCTCGAGCCTTTTCTTTGCGCTTGCCCTTGGCTGCCCTGTTCTTGCTGCATGTTATTTCCTTCCTTTTTTTCACTAACCCCTACTTTTTCTACTTCCTCAAACTCCTCAAGTTCCGCTAATTCATCCTTCATATTCTCACCCAGAACCTTCCCCTTGGTTCTTCTGGTTCTGCTAGCATATATAAGCATATAATCTTATAAGCATATATTATGCAAGGGACAAAAATTTACCACACAACTCAACAACAGAGTGCTAATGTCATAATAATGTTATAAAAAACGTTCTCTCCTTTTTATGGGGTATGGAAGATGAAATTGATGGACCTGGCAGACCTCCCCCCCAACATATCCAGCTTAACATACTCCAGGTTTCAAAAAGTCAATCTCCGCCTAAATCTAGAACTGCAAGGTCATCTCCATTTTTTCTAAGAAAGGGCGATGCACTTACCTTGCGTATAGAGGGATGTCATTGTGGGAAAGGTCCATTTTCCTACGTATGTGAAACTTCTGAAGTAAATAGGAGTTTTTTTACGACGATGAAGAAAAAAGGAGAAGTCATTTTCTTTATGGATGGAAGAGAGAATATTGAGAAAGAAGGATCTCAATTAGTGGAGCTTTTCTGGGAGATGCTTAACAGGAGGCTGCCAAAAAAATGCGTTTCAAGGATAAGGGCAACGACTCTTGATATACCTATATGCTTGAAATGGAATCCTATGGAAGCTTTGCTAAATCTTGAAGCAGTGGAAGAGTTCATTGAGAGAGCTGGGCCCAAGCATTTCAAGCTTAAGAAGATTGTCAAGTTTTTTGGAACTCAAGAGCTCTCAATGTATGAGTGGGTCCAAGGGAATCCATTTAATAGTCTTGTTGGGAAGGGCACAATGCACAGGCCAAAATGGGCAGATGACATCTTAGAGGAGTTAACTGAGATAACCAAAAAGATAGAAGACGAGAGGCTGGCATATCATGTTGACATCAATCCAGGCAACGTTATTTATAGAGGAACAGAGAACGGTTTGCCTGTCATAAGCATAATAGACCAGTACAAGGATGGGCAGGAGTGGTTCAGGAACGGCTACATATGAGAATAGAGGATTGTTATCTTATTGAGTGGGCGATGAACGAATAAATTAACCTGCTCTTTATAGCTCTTTTGCTCCTTAATCTGCCCTATGTCAAGAAAAGTAGCGATAATTGGAGTTGGCTTTGCCAAGTTTGGAGAGAGGTGGGATAAGGGCCTCAGGGACCTCGCATTAGAGGCAGGCACAGCAGCAATAGCGGATGCTAAGATAGGTGGTGAGGATGTAGATGCTGGCTATGTTGGCAACATGGCAGGAGGCTCTCTTGTTGGGCAGGAGCACCTCGGCTCCTTATTGGCAGACCAACTTGGCCTCTTACCAAAACCGATAACTCGTGTTGAGGCAGCTTGCGCTTCTGGCGGCCTCGCATTAAGACAAGGATATATGGCAGTAGCTTCTGGCATTCATGACATAGTTGTTGTTGGTGGCGTTGAGAAGATGACGGATTTGTCAACAGCACAAGTTGCTGAGATATTGGGAGGTGCAGGAGATCAAGAATGGGAGCTATTTATGGGAGCTACTTTCCCGGCCCTTTATGCAATGCTAGCTCGCGCCTATATGGAGAAATTTGGAGCGACTGAGGAGAGCCTTGCCCACGTTGCTGTCAAGAACCACAAACATGCCGTCAATGTTCCCTATGCTCAATATAGGAAGGAGATAAGTGTTGAGCAAGTCCTCAACAGCAAGGAGGTTGCCTCTCCTCTCAAGATACTCGACTGTTCTCCTATTACTGACGGTGCAGCTGCTGTTGTCCTAGCTCCTTTGGATGTTGCCAGTTCCTACACCGATAAGCCGGTTGAGATAATTGCGAGCGCTCAAGCAACAGACACTATATCCTTGCATGACAGGGAGAGCTTAGTGGAGCTGAAAGCAGCTAAGGTAGCTTCCCAGAATGCATACAAGCAAGCAGACATAACCCCTAAGGATGTTGATGTTGCTGAGGTCCATGACTGCTTTACAATAGCTGAGATATTGGCCATAGAGGATCTCGGTTTTTTCAAGAAAGGAGAGGGCTACAAGGCAGCTCAGGAGGGACTAACAGCCATAGGCGGCGAAATACCAATTAACACAAGCGGGGGTCTCAAGGCAGCCGGCCACCCAGTAGGAGCTACAGGAGTTAAGCAAGCAGCGGAGATAACATTACAGCTCAGGGGAGAAGCAACAGGTAGGCAAGTAAAAGATGCCGAGATAGGATTAACCCACAACATAGGTGGGAGTGGTGGAACAGCAGCTATCCATATTATGAAGAGGGTGTAATCCCTTTTAAGTATTCCAGGAAGGATTTCTCATTCCCGTACATGCTCTTTGTCACCATCTCTTTTAGTGTTTCTTTTTTGGCGTTCTTCCTTAACACAGTAGGTAGCATTTCAAGAGCCCTTGAGATTTTTTCACTTCCTGCTTTGGCCACCCTTTCTTCTCCTATTTTTGAGAGCAAATTATTTACTATCTCCCTCAAGTTATCAATATAGAAGTTCTTCTTGTCTCCCTCCAGCCAAGAGTTATCATAATCCAAGTTTTCTATTATGCCCCTTAGGCATTTCAGAACATACTCAAGATGGATACCACTTACCTTGGTAAGGATTTTTTCGATACTTTCTCTCTCTATTTTACCAACTCTTTGAGATATGGTTAGTACATGAATTTCCCTTATTATGTTGGCTTTTCTTGGCGTTTTTTGGTATAGGGCTAAGTTAACGCACGAGAGCCATTCACTATCGCTCTTTGTTGCTATGTAGTAGTATCTTTTAACCATCTCTACTCTATCACATTCACTTTCTTTGATTAATTTAACCCCTTCAAGTACGAGTTGTTCCTTTTCTTTATCTTTTGCGAGCTGCTTCACAAATGCCACATATGCCTTATCTGTCCTTTCATCCACTCCAATCTCTTCCAGCATTTCTCTAAGCTCTCTTAACTGTTGGTTGCCCATCTTCCTTATTGCATTCGTGAATTTCCTCTTAATTGAGGTATCTCCTGTTTTCTTATTCCCTTGTTGTGCTGTTTTCTCTCCAATTTTCTGAGTTACCATAAAAGATAATAATGTATAACAAGTTATTTAAATCAACATCCTACTCTCTAATCTATGTCCTTTTCTATTCTCTTTGGAGTAGCCCCTATCCCCTCTCCTTCTTTATAAACCTTTCGTTTTAACACATTTTTGGGTGTTATTATGGCAGTCGATGTAATGGTAGCAGCATACGGCACAAAGGCTCTTGACAGCATATTCGCAGCTGTCGTCTTTGTTATAGTAGCCGTTGTTGGTTTGGTAGTTGCCAAGGTAGTGGCAAAAATAATAAGGAAGCTCTCATCCCTTGCAAAAGTGGAGCACGCAATAAAGAAGAGGGACTTAGACAAGGCACTTCTTGGCTTTAGCTTAACAGATGTTGTAGCGGTGCTCGCAGAGGTCTACATCGTTCTCTTGGCCTTGGGCGTTGCTGGGAACGCAGTTAACTCAACACTCTTGTCTGATTGGGCAGGAGCAGCAACAACTTACTTGGGTTCTGCTGTCCAAGGGATAGTCCTGTTGGTAGTAGGCTTATTTGTTGCGGAGTACATAAGCCAGAGGATAAAGAATTCAGGCATACTAGCAGCCAATTTAATAGGTATGGCAGTTGAGGTGTTCATAGCATACAACGCCCTTGTCCTCGCATTGCCTTCGTTGTTCCCACAGGCAGACACCGCCTTACTTAAGGATAGCTTCTCCCTTCTCTTGATGGCCTTGGCTGCAGCACTTGCCCTTGCTTTGGGCATAGGGTTCGGCCTTGGTATGAAGGATGCTGTAGCGGCTATCTTGAAGAGGAATTCCGATGCGATAGAGATGGCAATATTCAGCAGTGCCAAGAAAAAGGCAAGAAAAAGGAGGAGGGCATAGCCCCTCTTTCCGTTTGTTTTTTAAACACTATAACCAATATGCTTGTGTAGGTGGTCATGATGGTTAAATATCTACTGGCGAAACAGGTTACGGGAAGGATGGTAATAACGAACGAGGGAGATGAATTTGGCAGGGTTGTTGATTTGAACCTCAACGAAGTTACTGGAGAGGTCGAGGACATAATCGTTGACCCGAACCCAGAGAACCCTCTTATTGAGAAACTTAGGGAAGAAGACGACCACGTCCTCATTCCTTTCAACAGCGTCCTCGCTGTTGGCGACTATGTTATTGTGGATAAGAGGCACCTGTTTTGATAGCAGGAATAGATGAAGCTGGCAGGGGAGCCCTAGTGGGCCCTCTTGTCATCGCTATTTTTTTAATAGAAAATGAAGAGGCAGTGGAAGGGCTAAAAGATTCTAAACAGCTCTCCCCGAGACAGCGCTCCCACATATACCAAAAGCTCAAGCAAGTTGGGAAATTTGAGGTTGTCAAGATAGCACCTTCTGAGATAGATGAGAGAAACCTCAACACAATAGAGGTAGAGGCTATGAAGAGCCTTATAGAGAAGCACAAGCCAACAACAGCATATGTTGACTCATTTCTCAAGGACCCTAAGCCATTGGAAATAGAGGGCATTAATGTTATAGCAGAGCATAAGGCTGATGAGAGGTATGGTGTTGTAGCAGCTGCGAGTATAATAGCAAAGGTAGTCCGTGATGCAGAAGTAAAAAAGCTCCATAAGAAATTCGGCTTTTTTGGTTCAGGCTATCCGAGCGACCCAATAACTGTTAAGTTCGTTAAGGAGCACCTCAAGGAGCTTGAGAATGCAGGAGTTGTTAGGAGGAAGTGGAAAACATACAAGGAGATGAAAAAGCCAAAGCAGAGCTCAATAGATAACTTTCTTGGGTAGTTATCCTAACTTAATATCTGCTATTTTTTCATAGATGGCGTGTGGTTTTGCGAGGACGCTCTTGTAGAGTGTTATGGCATTAACATTAAATGTCCCGAACTCAACTCCATTGTACTTTTCCAAGTAACTCTTAACATCTGCTTTGCACTTAACCCTCGCTATTGTTATGTGGCCGTGCCACTTCCTACTTTCTTCTCTTACCATATTAAGCTCTTGTAAGCTACTTCTCACGCTATTCTCTATACTATCAAGCCCATAGGCTCCTGCCCACACAACCCTTACATAATCAACAGAGGGGAATACTCCAAGACCCTTAACAACTACTTTCTCCTTCCTTATGCCTCTATCTCCCAACTTCTCAACGATACCCTCTCCTTGTTTTTCGCTTATCTCTCCAAGGAAGGCCAGCGTTATGTGCATATTGTCAAGAGGCACTGCCTTGATGCACTTATTCTCCATCTCACCAGAGATTGAGGATAGCTTCTCCCTTATCTCAAGAGGCACATCTACAGCTAAGAATGCTCTCATAGCATCACAACTCCAATGAATTGAATAGTTTCTTTAAGGATGAATATGGCTGTTCTAATTCTTCTGTAGATATTTTGTAATATTCGTGTGCAACTAAGTTCCTCAAGTAAATAGCTTTTTTGAGGACTTTTCCTTGATGGTATGTCAAGATAGTAGCACGCTCTAATATGTCTACCAATTCCGCATATGTTAAAGGTTCTTCTAAGTTCTTTTCTTCTACCAATCTTTCTCCCCAGGATATCAAGTAGTTTGTTAGTTGAAAACATTCCATCGCAAGGTCGTTGAAATTTTTTTCATCTGGCTTTTCCTTAAAATCCCTATAAGCTACATCTAAGCGTTCAAAATGTTTTTTTATCTCCTTGACCATTTCTAACCTTCTATTTTTCACTACAATACACCTGCTTTTACGAGAAGTTTTTCATACATCCTCACATATGAGCTTACCTTTGCCTGCGCTTTTCTAAAACCAGCTTTTTTGTATATTAATGTACCATTACGCATTATCTCAACTACTATGTTGGGTCTTGCAGTGTTTAATATAACTACATCATACTTTTTTGGGAAACTCAAAGCAACTGATATGGCAGTATCCTCCTCATAAGGTTCTAACAACACAGCCACATCTATATCTCCTAGCTCGCCTTCTGCCTTTTTCTTATTAACACTTCCGAATAGGTAAATAGCAACTATGCTTTTGTGCTTGCCAACTACTCTCTGGATATCCTTTTCTAATTTATCCATCATAGCAGTCTTCCCTTCCAGCATTTTTAACATCATCTCTTGAGCTCTCTTTTTATGTCTCCTATTGTGCCGAAATAGAGGACCTCTTCATCGTTGATGGCATAGACCTCTGCCTTCTCCATATCTGCTTTCTTAAGCACGGGGCTCAATTGGGAGCTAGCCAAGTTCCTCACATCGTAGCCCCTTGTTAATGGATTGAATGCAGGTACTATGAGCACTTTTTTTTCTCCAACCCATACATAAGCCCTTACTCTCGCGCTCGCTCCAACCTCGTCTTTCAAGGTTAGGACTGGATGCTCATTCCCTATTATTAGTATTTCATCCCCACGCAGCACTTCCTTGTGGCCGTGGCTAACAACATAGTTGCCAAATCTATACTCCTCTAAGACAGTTGTCCTGTCCTTTACTATGTTTTCTATGTAATAGTCGTGGTTGCCCTTAAGCACAACAACATCCACAAGAGAGAGGAGGCGGTTGAAGAACTCTCTTATTTCTCCCCATTCCTGCCTTACACTCTTCCCAAAACCGTGCTTTATGTCGCCAGCTATGACGAGCTTCTCTATGTTGTTCTCCTCTATTGCTCTCTCAAGCCTTTCCAGCATCTCTTCTGTCTGCAACCTTGTCGTTATCATGGAGATCTCTTCCATCCCTATGTGCAGGTCAGCTATTATGCCAGTCTTCTCTTCCTCCACTACTGCCATCCCATAGCTCGTTAGTTTTATCCCATCTACTGTGGCCATCATTTCTCACCTATCTTCTCAAGGAGCTTCTTGTGCATCCTCCTTATGAACTCCCTTCTCTCTTCAAGCATCACGACATCCTTGGCGCCGCTAGCCACCATATTAAATGCAAAAGGAGACGGCACTTTAAGCCCTTGCCTGTATGAGAAGACCTTGAGGGAGCACCTCCTCAAGTAGTCGAGGGCCTCATCAACATGCATAGCTTCGTAATAGACTTCTTTCTTAACTTCTTTCAAGAGTGGGAAGTCGGGCCTGTATTTTTGGAGGAGTTTCAGCAAGGAGTCTGCTGAGAATTGCTGCCTTCCAGCACTCAGCTCCCTTGTCCCATACCTCCTCAGTATTAGGAAGCCACGAGCAGCAACATGCCTAAATCTCCTCCTTATTATCTCGGAGTTCTTCAAGCTTTTCTCAAGCCTTGCCTCAAATTCCTCCTCACTTATTGAGAGAACCTCCTCTATATCTTCTTTATTTATCCTCCTCCATCTTGGGATAGTAAGCACAAATCCATAATCGGTTACAGTGACTCTTATGTTTATGCCCTTCTTCTCTCCTATGCTGTATGCGAAGACCCTCGCTAGGGCTTCGTTTGCCTTCCTTCCAGCCATTGCGTGGAATATGAGGTTTTTCATCCCTTCCTCGTCTAAGTACTCCTCAACTAAGAATATGTTCTTGTCTGGCACTATGCTGTATTTCTGCTGCTCCCTTATATATTGGAGTATAGCTCTAGCTGCTTTCTCATCAAGGTAGTATTCATTGACGAGGATGTCTATGGCCTCATCATCCTGCATAGCAGCTACCCTGCCCCTAAACTCCTCTATGTCAAGAGCAAGCTCATAAGAGAGTGGGAGCATTTCAGAGAACCACGCTGGGATGGTAGGCCGTTTATCCTTGACGCTGTCAACATATATCCTGTTCCCTCTTGAGAATACATATTCATAGCTCTTGCCTCCTAGGACGAATATGTCTCCTCTTATGAGCTTCTCCGCAAAATCCTCCTCAACGCCGCCTATATACTCCTTGCTTCTCGTGAATACTTTAACATAGTTGACATCTGGTATTGTGCCAGTGTTCATAAAATATATTGACCGTATCATCTTCCCTCTTTTGCCAAACTTTCCATCCTCCATCCATATCTTGCCATATACATTCCTTACTTCCAGCTCTTCATAGTTCCCAGCTAGGTAATTAAGAAGGTCCTCAAATTCAGTATATGGTAGTTCTTTGTAGTTGTATGCTTTCCTTACGGTGTCGTATGCCTCCTTGACATCCCATACTCTCTCTATAGCCATACCAACAATGTGTTGCGCTAATACATCAAGAGAGTTCTTTGGCATCCTTATGTGGTCAAATTTTCTCTCAAGTGCATCCTTGGCAAGCATAGTGCACTCCACTAACTCATCCCTGTCAAGAACCATTATCCTGCCCTTGCTAATGTCGTGTAGCCTGTGTCCGCTCCTCCCTACCCTCTGCAATGCCCTTGCCACTGATTTTGGAGAGCCGAGCAACACAACAAGATCTATATTACCTATGTCTATGCCTAGCTCCAAGCTCGTTGAGGATACCACCACCTTTAGCTCTCCTCTCTTGAGCCTTTCCTCTACATCCAACCTTATCTCCCTGCTGAGGCTTGAGTGGTGGGCAGCTATGTCCTCTATGTATCTATCTCCGAACCTCTGCCTAAGCTGGAACACAACCCTCTCTGTTGCGCTCCTTGTATTAGTAAATATGAGCGTTGTCCTATGCTCTTGTATGAGCTTGTCCAGGAGTTCATAGAGTTTTGTGTTGGCAATATCTGGAGGAGTGTATATGATGTCTTCTATTGGGCTAACAACCCTTATGTCAGTCTCTTTCACATAATTGACATCAACAACGATGCACTCCCTCTCGCTCCCTACAAGATATTGGGCCACCTCTTCCAATGGGCTAACAGTGGCAGACAAGCCAATCCTCGTAAAAGTTCCAAACCTGGCCTCCAACCTTTCAAGACTTAAGGCAAGGTGCGCTCCTCTTTTGTTCTCAACAACTGAGTGTATCTCATCAACTATGACCCATTTCACGTGTGAGAGGTGCTCCGAGAACTTTGGAGAGTTTAGGAGTATGGAAAGGCTCTCTGGCGTTGTTATGAGTATGTGCGGAGGGTTTCTCAACATAGCGGCCTTCTCTTTTTGTAGGGTGTCGCTTGTCCTTATCCCTATGCGTAGCGGTAGTTTCCTCTTGCTCCTTTTCTCTATCTCTCTTATGGGCTGGAGGAGGTTCCTCCTGATGTCGTTGTTCAACGCTCTCAGTGGAGATACATAGATGCAGTATATCTTTTCATCAAGCCTGTCTTCCTCTTCCATATACAAGAGCTCACTTATTATGGAGAGGAAAGCTGAGAGCGTTTTTCCGCTTCCTGTTGGGGAGCTTATGAGAACATTCTTGCTTTCGTGTATTTCTTTGACTGCGAATTTTTGAGGGGGCGTGAATTTCTTGTATTTTTTCACAAACCACCCTCTAACATCTTTGTGGAGAACTTCCAATATCTCTGATTCACTATACTCTTTTTTTGCAAAATAGACCATAGGCAACAACATATGTTGGCAAATATTTTTAACAACTCCTTGCAATCATTATGCTATGCTCGCAGAGAAATACAGGCCAAGAACATTCAAGACGCTCCTTGGTAATGAATCTGTAAAGGAACGCGTCAAGGAGTGGATAGAAGCCTGGCTCTCTGGCAAAAGACAGAAGCCCCTCCTTCTATATGGGCCGGTTGGAGTTGGGAAGACAAGTCTTGCCTACATAGTTGCTCATCAATATAGCTTGGATGTTCTCTCTTTTTCTGCTAGCGACAAGAGAGATAAGAGCCTTTTCCAGAAGCTCTCACTTGCATCTAAGTCAACAACATCTCTTTTTGGGAACAAGAAGCTAATCATATTGGATGACTTAGAGGGACTTACCAGAGAGGACCGCGGGGCTATGGGAGGCATAGCAGAGCTCATAAAGAATTCATCTGTCCCCATAATAATGACGGTTAACGACCCTTGGGACAAGAAGGTTTCCTCATTGAGGGGCAAAGTGGAGCTATTGCATATGAAAAGGCTCGCCCCATCCCAGATAAGGAAACTCCTGCTTTTCATTGCCCACAAGGAAGGTATAGAGGTTGAGAGCTCTTTTATAGATGACACTATACAGAGAGCGAATGGGGATGTCCGTTCAGCAATCAACGACTTGGAGAGCCTTATGCTCGGCTACAGGGACAGGAAGAATGACATATTTGCTGTCATGAAGGCAATATTTAAAGCTACTGACCTATCGTGGCCACGTTCAACGATGGTGTCTGCTGATGTTGACATAGATATGATAAAGGCTTGGGTTGATGAAAATATAGCACTGGAGTATGAAGATGTCGGCGATGTTGCGAGAGCCTATTCCTATTTGTCCAGGGCTGATGTTTTCCAAGGCAGGATAATGAAAAGGCAATATTGGGGCCTCTTGCGCTATGTCTCTGTTCTTGTCGCTGCTGTTGCTCTTGCCAAGAAGGAACCTTACAGGAAATTTACCAAGTACAATTACCCTTCTTACATAAAGGAGATGTATAAGACAGTTGCCAGGAGAGCTAAGATAAGGGCAATATCCAAGAAAATAGGGAAGCGTATCCATCTCTCGCCAAAAGAGGTGGCCAAGGACATTGCCTTCTATGCGCGCATAATCAAGAGAGGCAAGGAGCACGCCAAAGTCTACTATAAGTTGGACGATGAGGAATTCAAGTTTCTCTCAACAATGGCATAAACTTATAAAATTTCCAATCATTAACTTCTTATGTCAAAAGTCATAACGATAAGGGATGATGTCTATAACAAGCTCTCAAAACTAAAAAAGAGGAATAACTTAAGTTTCTCCAAGCTTCTTGGCATGCTCGTTGATTTCTATGAGGGAAGGAAGGAAAATGTAGGGATAAAGTCATTGTCTGGAGCGATAGACAAGAGGGACATCGTAAGGCAAAGGTTGAAGAGAGTGCTGGAGTGATGTCATGGTAAGGGTCTGCCTAGACATAGATATACTCCTCGACTTCTTGATGGGGGATGAGAAGGCAGAGGAGAAACTCTCCATATACCTAAACAGGAAGGATGCTGAACTCTGCGTTGCATCAACAACTCTCTCGGAACTCTATGTTGCTGTGAGGAACCCTTCCATCGTTGATGAGCTCGCAGACCATGTCGTCATACTGCCCATAACAGAAGAAGTCGCTCAAAAGGTTAGGGATGTCTTTGACTATATGGATGAGTATGAGAAAGTCAAGATGTCCCACGTCTATGTTGCCTCAGCTTGCCTCGCCCACGAAGCTGTTCTCCTAACGAAGAATAGGCAGCGCTACTCCAATATACCGGGGCTGAAGGTCCTATGAGAGCGTTCGCATCGCTACCCATCTTTTTCGCTATTGTTATATTCCTTTTCCTACTTCTCTACTACCTCTACACTCCTTATGTCTCGGCAATAAAACCTCTATCTGTCATTTATGATAGCAGCGAGAATACAGCGGAGTTTGTGACAGCTACCCACGCCGCCATAGATCACGCCATCTCCCTATACAGGGCAGCTTCTCTATTAGTTCCGGATACCGTGCAAGCAGACATAGAGAGCGGAGCTCCCATACTCAAGGAAGCTATCTTACTTTCAATAATTGGAGAACATCAGTCGCTGGCATCCACATATTACGGAGCTCTCAATAGGACGTGTTTCTGCTCCCCTTATTCAAGCGATGAGTTCTCCTCCTCCTCTCTATCTTCTGCACGCACATCCTCTCTTGTCCTCCCAGGAGGAGCTGAGCACATAGGAGATGGTTGTTCGCAGGCTCTCTCTGTATATATACTCAACTACAGCCCAACCTACTATGAGGTGGAGGTAAGTTTCGCATCCAAGGGATATAGGTTTGCTTGCCTTTCCCAGAATGGCCCCTTTTCCCACATAGAGTTGGTTCCTGAGAAAGTTACATTCAAGCAAGAGGAAGGGATGCCAACTGCAGCAGTCTCTCTTGATATCCTGTCTATGCTTTCTTCTCACTAGCCTTCTCTTCTATGTGCTTGGCCGCGAAATGTCCAGCAATGGCGCCCTCTCCTGCTGAGATTACTGCTTGCTTAAGAGGGCTTTTCCTGCAATCTCCTACTGCGTAGATGCCTTCTATGTTGGTTTCCATCCTATCATTAGTTATTATGTAGCCCCTCTCATCCATCTCTACAATGCCATCCAACATCTTAGTGTTAGGTATCATTCCTATGAACACAAAGACGGCATCTATTTTCATCTCTTTGTCTTCCCCACTTTCTTTGTTGTGTAGCAAGGCACTCTCAACTCCTTCTTCTCCACCCCTTATCTCCTTGACTTCTGTGTTCCATACAATCTCTATGTTGGGCGTTGAGAAAACCCTTTCTTGGAGCACTTTGTCTCCCTTGAACTTATCCCTCCTATGGATGAGGTATACCTTTTTGGCGAACTTAGCTATGTAGAGCGATTCATCAAGGGCTGAGTTGCCACCACCAACTACTATCACTTCTTTGTCTTTGTAGAATGGAGCATCACACACACCACAGTAACTAACCCCTTTGCCCCTATACTCCTTTTCTCCATCTACTCCGAGTTCTCTCCACGTGGCCCCGGTAGCTATTATGATAGCCTTTGCCTTGTATTCATTTTTGTTAGTCTTTATTATTTTCCAGCCATCTTCTTCTCTGATTTCTCTGACTTTCTCCCCATATGCTATCTTAGAGCCGGCCGCTATGGCGTGCTCTGCCATCTTTTCTCCGAGCTCACTTCCGCCAATGCTCTTTATCCCTGGGTAGTCTTCCACGAGATGCGTTGTAGCGATTTGGCCCCCCGGAACCATATTTTTCTCAATAACAAGGGTTTTCATCCTTGCCCTACCAGCATAGACCGCTGCTGAAAGGCCTCCGGGCCCTCCTCCAATTATGACCACATCCTGCTCCTTCTCAACCTCCTCTTGTTTGCTAATGCTAAAATTAAGGCTCATAAGTTCATTACTCCTCCAACATATTTAAATTATTTCCCAACTCCAACGACAATTTCCTTGCCGTTAACGCTTCTATCAATATAAGCTCCTCGCTCTATAGGACAAGTTTCCTTCTCTTTGCTACCCTCTTTTACGTATATGCATAATGAGAGCTCCTCTCCTATCCTATCAGCTCTCTCACTAATATTGCTCCATAAGCTATCTCCGTACATAGAGCTCCCAAACTCTCTATACAACTCCAAGTATATGTCATTGGCAAGGACATATTGCTGCTCATATGATATGCCGCTCCGTGGAGGAACTGTTATGTGCGAGAGCATCAAGCTAACGACAAAGAACACAAAAGCAGCTTCAATTACTTTCACGGCATATTACCTCTTTCTCTCCATAATACCTTATGATGCATTCATCACCGCTAGTTGTTTCATTCCTTGCTATCGTGTCAAAGGATTTTATGAGGAGTTCTTTAAGCTCCCATCTCTCCTTTATGTTGTCCATAGCTATTTTGTAGAGGTGGAAGTGCGCTATAATAGTCGCTAACATCATGACAAAGAATGTCACGCTTATGACGCTGTCAATCAAGAAGAGAGCTTTTTTGGCACTCTGCCGTTGTTTTCTCCAAGTTGCCATACTCACCACACTTCCCTTCTATGCACAGAACTCCTTCCTTGATGTTAGCTCCACTAAATCCATAGCACGACATCCCTTTAGCGAACCACAACGCGTTGTTGGGAGCTTCCTTTTTTAGTGAGATGCTAATCAATGAGCCCATTATTATAGCGCTTGCCAAAAATGTTATGAGGAAAGAAAGGAGGAATTCAACACTTAACTGTCCTTTCATCCTCTCACGCGTAGCGTGCCACAGCTCCTCTAACTTCTTTGAGCTTTCCCAAGGCGTTCCCTAAGGCTATTGGATATAGGACGAATATACTTATTATGTTGATTAAGGGTATGAACATTGTCAAAAGCACTCCAACATACAATAAGTATGGCCCCATAAGTTTGAATATCTCTTTCACAGAGACCTTGATGGATGCAACTATCGCTTTAATGCTGCCAATTCCATTATAGACAACCAAGGTCATCGCAGAGTAGAAGAGCAAGTAATTAACTATGAATAATATAAAGAGCCCAACTATAGCTAACACTATTTGTATGACAAGGCTGCTGAATTGTAATATGCCATAAGCTACCGGCCCTATGACAAGGACATTGGCAATGGCCCCTACTAAGTAGATGATGAAAAACTTGACATCGTTGTTTAGGCTGTAGTTCAGATAGTCCTCTGTGTCAAACCTTCCCCTTCTCTCTATTGCCTCATATAATCCCTTAATCATTCCTCCCTTGAACCCACTTGCCAGGTAGAACCACACAAGGAAGAGTATGCCAGCCATTATGTAGCTGTAACTGCCGACATTGAATACCTCCATGAGCGGTTCCAGGTTCATAAAGAAAAAGAGCATAACGAACAATGCCATAACAGTGTAGAAGCCATAAGCTATTAGCGGAAATACAAAAGCAAGAGGCTTTCTCGTGAAATCCCCATATATCTCTGAGACCTTTACCATAGAACAATAACACACAGAGAGATTTAAAAAAGTTTGGCTAACGGCGTTTTTATAATCTTCTCCTCTACTCTTTTGTATGAAAGCAGTCATACTTGCCGCTGGCAAGGGGACGAGGTTGAGGCCTCTCACATATGCCATACCTAAGCCTCTCCTGCCAGTTGGAGGCAAACCCGTTATGGAATACTCCATAGACAATGTCAAAGAAGTTGCGGACACCATATACTTGGCAGTATCATATCGCAAGGAACTCTTAGAAGACTACTTAATGCATGTTGATTACGGCCTTCCAGTCCTTCCTGTTTCCACTCTTGGTTGGGAGACCGCAGGAGATTTGAGGCTCCTCGTCTCCGACAAGGGAATAGAGGAAGACATAATTGTCTCCTATGCCGATGTCATAACAAAGTTCTCTGCTAGGGAACTATTGAATTTCCATAAAAAGAGTGGAGCATTGGCAACTCTCATGCTCTTTCCTGTTCCCGACAAGGATAGGGAAAGGTTTGGTATAGCAACGATGGAAGGCAATAGAATAACCTCTTTCATAGAGAAGCCGAAGTACGATGTTGGTTCAAACCTTGCCAATGCTGGCTGCTACATACTATCCAAGGAGGCCTTGTCTATGCTCAAGTTTGAGAAAAAGAAAGTTGAAGAGACCTTGTTCGTGGAGCTTGCCAAATCAGGAGAGTTGGCGGGTTATGTTGCCAATGTCCCTTATTGGCTAGATGTAGGGACAAGAGAGGCATATGAGAGAGCTA
Organism: Methanobacteriota archaeon; assembly: GCA_003694965.1. Taxonomy (GTDB): domain Archaea; phylum Micrarchaeota; class Micrarchaeia; order Anstonellales; family J096; genus J096. The sequence goes on from RFJG01000017.1 coordinate 18,042, forward strand.
ACTCTCTCCTCTACTCGCTCTCTTCCAACTCAAACCTCTCGAAGTAGTTTATGGGCACTTGGAACTCGTCATAGCCCTTTATCTTGCCCTCTTTGAGCATTAACTCTCTTGTCAATAACCAGAAGAACAGGCCTAGGCTCTTCCTTCCCTTGTTGTTCATTGGCACTATTGTAGAGATCCCCTTTGTTAGTGTATCTGTATCAACAAGAGCTATGACTGGAACGCTGGTCATATTGGCTTCTCTTATGGCCTCTTTCTCTGTTCTTGGGTCGCACACGAGCATAACGCCAGGCTCCATAAAATGCCTTGACTCGGGATTTGTCAGCGTTCCGGGTATGAACCTTTTTGTGATTATACTTATCTCTGGCAAGAATTTCTTGCATTTTGTTGCTGCGTTGGCCGCATACGTCCTTGTAGCTACAATGCATATGTCTTTAAGGTTGTATTTTTTTACTTCCTCAAGAGCTTTCCTTATCCCTTCATCTATCTGCTCAAGGGAGAGGACATATATGCCATCTTTCCTCTTCTTGTATATATACTTGGATGTCTCTCCATTCTTTAGTTTTGTACCTATGTGTATGCCACTCTCCAAGTACCTTTCAACTGGCAGGAGAAGACCTTCAATCTTTTCTTCCATTAAAACACCTCTTTATGATGGGAATGGTATGGGGCCGCCGAGATTTTCAGAGCATAGCTCTTTTGAGCTCGGGTCACAGGCACCCCAAGCCTGTAGGCTCCCAGACTACCACACGGCCCCATAAGCATCTATTCTCTTATGTAGGAGAGTACCTCCTCGTTAAGCTCTACATGGCCTACGAACATCCTCCTACAGCAGTATCTCTCTAACCCGAGTTCATTCAACACCTCTTGCGGGTCGGTGCCAGAAGCCACTCCTTCCTTGTACTTATCCCATAAGTGGCCGAGCACTTTGCCGCACGTAAAACACCTTACTGGAAATTCCATAACATCACCTGTAGCTCTTCTGGAACCTTGCCCTTGCTTTCCTTCCCTTGTACTTCTTTGGTTCAACTCTCCTGTAGTCCTCTACTACATAACTCCTATCTTGTTCCTTAAGAGCCTTGAGAAGCTTATCATCTTTGAGGTAGTTGGCAACGCCAACCGCTATTGCTCTCCTTATTGCTTGAACCTGTCCCATAACTCCGCCGCCTCTTACACTTACCTTTATGTCCAGCTTTGTTATTGCATCTCCTATGATGTTGAAAGGTTCTTTGATGAGACCTATCAAGTATTTGTTATTGTGGCTCTCTATGTTGAGCTTGTTAATAGTTACTCTTCCCTTGCCCTTTTTCACTACTGCCCTTGCTATTGCCTTCTTCCTCTTTCCTCTTGAGAGCTCTACGAGGGTTTTCTTCCCCCTCCTAGTGGTCTTTCTTTTAGTTGTTTTAGCAGGAGCTTTTTTCTCAACTTTCTTTGTCTTGCTTGCTTTTTCCTCTGCCATCATAATCCCCTCCATCCGAGCTTCTTACAGAGCTCTTCTATTGTTATATACTTCCTCAACATCTCAGAGGCAATCACTCCCTCTATTTTCTTTCCTTCTTTTCCGAGTGGGTTGCCGCTATGTACTCTGAGTCTCTTGAGGGCAGCTCTCCCACTTGCCTTTTTCCTTGGGAGCATCCCTTTGATTATCTTCTTAACGAATAAGTGCGGGAGCCTTGGGTATTTGGGGCTCCTTTCGGGGTCCTGCTTGTTCTTGAGGTCCCTCTTCTCCTTATATTTGTTTTCTGTGTATCTCTTTTCTCCAGAGATTATTGCTTTCTCTGCATTTATCACGTGCACCTCCTCTCCTTTGAGGAGTTCCTTAGCAACATATGTTGCGAGCCTTCCCGTAACGGCATTCTCAGCATCTATAATTAACATAATAGCACCTCTCCTCTGCTACACAAGGATTATGGTATCCTTGAAATCCTTGAGCTCTTTGTGGCCTTCTTCTATACTCATACCTTTTCCTCCTGCCTTCTCTATCTTCTCCTTTGCTCCCTTGCTAAAAGAGAAGGCAGCTATCACTACTGATTTCTCTAATGTGCCATCCCCCAAGACCTTGCCAGGAACAACGATGAAATTGCCGTCCTTAGCATACTTATTTATCTTATCTATGTTTACGGCAACCCTCTTCCTCCTTGGCTTAGAGAGAAGCTTGGATATACTCTTCCAGAACTTGCTCTTGTCCTTGCTGAGCTTATCTATGAGCTCAACTAACTTCTTATTTTCAGGTCCTTTTACAACCATTTCTTCACCTCATACGCTTGCGCTCGCTCCACATTCCGTGGAACTGCTCTATAATAATTAACATAGTCTTTATAAATCCTACCTCCAACTCCACGGGGAGCTCAATAACGCCAGCTACTATTGTTTTATGCTGGCAGTTGAAGAACTCCACTACCATTTATATTGCATAGGACATCCTTTCCATGCTCTTCACAGAATGGGAAAGATTGCGTCACATTGAGGAGGGTTTCACCTTCCTGCAACCTATACTTGATTAGGCTCTTTATCTCAATGTATATGTCTTTAGGCAAGTTGTTGCACTCAACCTCATACCTCAACCTACTCTCTTCTATCGTTGCTTTCTTAACATCGCATAACACTGTCGTTGTCGTGTTGCTGCATTTTTCATATGAGTTTAGGAGTTTCTCAAAACCACTCCCCCAATTAACTCCCTTGCATTCTCCAACACTTACTGTTGTGTTGAGGCCGCCCCCCATCTCGAATTTTCCGCTCAGGTTCTTTTTATCTATCTCAAAATTTAGGTAGAGAACCTTCCCTTTTATGGAGGCCTTTTCCAAATGGGGCATATTTCTTATGAACGCTCTTTCTATTATCTTCTCCTTCTCCCCAAGGCAACCGCTTAACATTGCCAATATCAAGAAAGAAGATATTAGCGCAATTGAGATGCTGGAATTCCCTCCCATAATTCCCCTTCTCTTTGCCATTATAAAAAACTTTCCTTATGCCGCCTACCTTATCTTCCCCCTCCATCTCAATTCTCCTATCCATCGCTTTAAAAATTCCACGCCACAATAACTTGATAACTTGTATAGGTTATATTCATTTTAATTATTTTATTGAGTTTTGCTTCGGTGGTTGATATGGAAGTTAAGATAAGGCCTTTTGGTTATGGTCAAGTTCTCGAGGTAGAGATGGGAGAAGGTGATAGCATATATGCTGAGCCCGGAGCATTTATGGCGTGCGATGGAGAGGTGGAGCTCGAGAGCAAGCTCAGGGGGGGCTTCATTTCGAGCATCCTCAGGAAAATTGGAGGCAAGGAGACGATGTTCATAAGTAAGATAACCGCAAAGGAAGGCTCCACTATGTTGCTAACGCCGCCACTCCCTTCTGAAATAGCCCCAATAAGGCTTAAGGGTAGGGCATTCATCTTGGGAGATGGTGCATACCTTGCTCACGAAGGAGAGGTTGATGTTAGTGCTGAACCAGGTTTCCTCACATCGCTCGTAGCTGGCTCTGGCCTAATGTTCCTCTATGCTAAGGGAAAAGGCACCCTCTACATTAACGGAGAGGGAGGGCTTCATAGGGCGATTGTAAAGAAAGGAGAGTCTCTATTATTGGATAACGACCATTTTGTTGCAGTTAATGCTGACGCTAATGTGGAGAAGCTCTTTATAGGAAAGGGCCTAAAATCAAAGCTCTTTGGAGGAGAGGGACTTGTCTTTAGGATAAGGGGCCCTGCGGAGGTATACTATAGGCTCAACTCCCCCTCCAACATGGCATCAAAGATAGCGAGAAAACTCCGGCTATAATCCCTGTAAGTGTAGCTAAGCCCTGGGCCACTATGCAACATCTATGCAATATAGATTGGCAACTCGGCCACTTAATTGACCACTCCACTTAAAAATATATCTTACAATAGCATATGAGTTGTTCGGTGATTGTTATGAAAGTTCCAGCAGAGATCAGAACGCATTGTCCATACTGCAATGCTCACACAACACATAAGGTTAAGCTAGCTTCCAAAGGTCCCAGGAGGACTCTCGCAGAAGGAGAGTTAAGGCACGCTAGAAAATTGAAGGGACACGGAGGTAAGAGAGCAGGTAAGAAAGACGTAGTAAAACAAGCAAAGAGGCAAAAGCTCATGCTTACGTGTCAGCAATGCAACAAAAAGCACGAACTTGTCCTCGGTTCAAGGACGAGGAAGAAGGCAGAGATTAAGAGGTGAAGCAATGTCAAGGTTTATGAAACTTAAATGTAATGAGTGCGGCAATGAGCAAGTGAGCTTTTCCCACGCCACAAAAGAGGTCGTGTGCCTGGGCTGTGGAGCTCTCCTTTTGGAGCCTATGGGCGGGAAGGCAAACCTGCTCAATGGGGAGATAGTTGAGGAATATGATTAATTTAGATGCCGTCCAAAAGATAAAAAAGGGCGACATTGTCGTTGTTAACATAACGAGAGTTATGCGTTATGGTGCTATCTCAACCATAGAGGGGCATAGTGACATAGAGGGATTTATGCACATAAGTGAAATAAGCAGTAAGTGGATAAAGAACATAGGGGATTATGTAAGGAAAGGCCAGAGGCTCGTTGCCAAAGTCCTTGACTATGATGACAAGAAGAAGGTGGCGACGCTCTCATTGAGGAGGGTTACAGAAGATGAGAGGAAGAAAGCGCTCGACCTTTTCAACAACATACTAAAATCAAAGAAAATACTCCAAACAGCAATTAAGAAGGCAAAGAGCCGTTCCAAGTTTGAGAACATAGAGGCTAAGATACTAAAAGACTATGAGAACCTCCACGATTTTATGCTCGATGTCTTTGATGAGGGCATAGAAGTGGCCGAGGAGGAGGGATTGCCGAAGGCAGTTTCAGAAGTTCTCGTTGAGCTTGTTAAGAAGAGTTTCAAGAAGTCAAGAGTCTCAATAAGAAAACTCCTCTATGTTGAGTTAAGGGCTCCCAACGGCATAGAGTTAATAAAAGAGGTTCTTTCTAAGGTTGGGAAGAGCATATCTGTCAAGTATTTGGGGGCTCCAAGGTATTTGTTGGAGGCAGAGGCAGAAGACTATAAGAAGGCTAACAAGATGTTTAACTCTATTTCTCCTGCCATAAAAGAGCTGTCTAAGCATGGCATTGTGGAGATAAGCGATTATGAAGACTAAACCAAGAATTAGGAAGTGTTCCTTGTGCCATACATACACTATGGCATTAGAGCATCACAACACGCAAACATCGATTGCCCATCCACCGATTTTTAAACCTAACGATAGATTATCAGAGTATAGGGTGATAGTTCTCCATGGCAACGATAATAAAGAAAAAGAAAGGGATTAAGGTAAGGAAAGGAGCCATTCTTGTTGTTGGCCTGCCCGGTCTTGGCTTCATAGGGAGGATAGCTGGCAAGTATCTCGTTGACAAGTTAGGCGGTAAGAAAATCGCCCACCTTGTCTCATCCCAGTTTCCACCCCAAGCACTCATCACAAAAAAAGGGAGGATAAGGGCGTTGCAGCATGTCTTCTACCATGTAAAACTAAAGAAGAGGGATGTCCTTGTCCTTCTCGGAGATGTGCAGCCTCTCACTCCAGAAGGGCAGTTTGAGCTTTCATTGGAGATAGTTGATTTTGTGATGAAGTTGGGAGTCAATGAGATAATAACTATAGGGGGCTATGCCACTAATAGATTAGAGGGCAATATACATGTATTAGGAGCTTCTAACAGCAAGAAGCATAAGGAATTGATGATGAAGGCGGGCGTTCTCTATGGAGAGGCTAAGGGCTCCATAGTTGGCATGGCTGGCATGATACCTGCATTGGCAAGGTTCTCCCGCATACCTTCCACGTGCATAATGGCAGAGACGCATGGGGCAATCGTTGATGCAAGCGGGGCTAAGAGAGTGCTTGAAGTTTTGTCAAAGCACCTGTCTTTTACAATAGACTACTCTGATTTGGACAAGGCAAAGGAAGAAACTGAAAAACTCATCAACAAGATAGAAGAAGAGTTGGAGAAGCAGCAAGAAGCTCTGAAGGAGAAGAACAAAGCTCCTCCATCTTACATCCGTTAGTTTATCTCTACCGTCCCTTTGTTATTTTTTATTACGAGTTTTCCACTCAATGGGAAAGTTGCGCTCACTTGACAGGGGAAGGATTGGTTCAAGCTATCTACTGTGCTGATGAGTTGCATAACCCTTGAGCTACCAGAGCCGCTTAGACATACCTCCTCTATCCTTGAAGCAAGCCCATCCCTATCATATAGCTCTACTCTTTTTGAGAGGCTTTTGTTGAATATACCTGACATGCTCTGCACAGTAGCTATGACTATTGCGAGCACAGCTATAGATATGAGGAGGAGCAGAGAGAACTCTGCGCTAACTTGTGCACTTACCATCTACACAACTGCTTCCTTCTCCACAATCAACGTCAGTAAAGCACGTACTGTTTATGTTGCCAGCGACACTTTCAACCTTGTTCTTAAATGCTGTTGAAGCGGTCTTCGTGCCACTGAATAAGTTGCTCGCGACTATGGCAACAACTGCTATTATGATGACTAACAGTATAACCATCTCAGCAGATATTTGGCCCCTCATAAATTGTTAAGGAATCGCAACTTTTTTATGTCTATTGTGCAAAAGGCTCCCTTGAAATCACCTATGAAAAAGAGCCTATTGCTTTCTCCAAGCTCTTCAGCCACTTCCCTGTTGGATGTCACGATGTCCCTTACTCTGTCTGCTATGTGCAAGTCTTTCACATCATCAACTCTCGCTGCCAAGTACTTAACATCCAACTCTCCAATTCCCTCATAGGGTGGTAACATCACGGCCCTTACATGTATCTCCTGTAGTTTTGCAGCTATCTCCTTTTTTGTGCACTCAACTTGAGAATACATTATGCGGGATATGGCATCATACATATCGTAGTTGCTAAGGCTACCTCTTTCCAATGCCCTGTCTATCAAATGTAATAGCTTGTATTCTTTTGAGAGCTTCTTGACTATTCCTATGTTCCCAACTAACCTGAGGTTCCCTTCCTCTTCTGTGTAGAATTGCTTATCCTTGACGTGTAAGAGTAGTCCTTTCAAGAGCCCACCTTCCTACTCTTACCCATCCAATCCATGAGCATGTGGTTAAGCTCTAATCCCTCTATGTGGCCAAGCGCTCCCCTCTCTCCTTCTATCTCGCTGAAATAGTCTGATGGTTCCTTCCCAACACTGCTGCCATATGCGAGCAAAGGAGCTCCGTGGCCACTATGCCTTTTTAGCGAGCAGGGGGTTGCGTGGTCTCCTGTTATTATTATTGTGTCAAACTCTTCTCTTATTCTTCCAACAACTTCTGTGTCAACCCTCTCTATGATCTTCCGTTTCCCTATGCAATTCCCGTCGTGGCCGTAACTGTCCGTTGCCTTTATGTGTATGAAAGCAAGTTCTGCCTTGCTCTTTATTGCATAATCCGCTTTGTTGCCATAGTTGCTGTTCGCATCTCCCGTTGTTCCCTCTATGTCTGGAGCTTCCATCCCCACATAGCGCGCAACCCCTTTGTACATAGCCCCTCCTGCAGCCATAACCGCCTTTGTGTTGAATTTTTTTGAGAAGCTCTCAACTTTCTTGTGCTCTCCAGCTCCTCTAACTAATATGTAGTTTGCTTTCTTTCCTTGCAGCCTTTTTGCAGCCTCCTCTATGAAGTAATTAACTAGGTGGGCTGTTTTCTTAGCTCCTTCCCCCTCATTTTTTGGCATGCATTCAAGAGCCGCTATGCCTATTCTGTGAGGGTCTGTATCTCCAACATCCGACGAGAGGCCATCCCCTCTTATAACAAGAACTCCTCTGTGCTCCACAGTGCTCTTAAATATGAACTCATAACCATCCACTTCAATCCCTTGGAGGAGCTTCTCCAATTTTTTGGCTTCTTCAGTTGCTATCCTCCCAGCCCTCCTATCTACTATCGCGCCTCTACTATCAACAGTAGCGAAGTTCGTTCTGAATGCAACATCTCCTTCTTTCAGCACTACTCCTGCTCCGAGGGCTTCTATGGGACCTCTCCCAGGATAGCAATCCAAACCATAACCGAATATTATGAGATGGCTCGTATCACTCCCAGGAACTACGCCCCTGCCAAGTGCATAGAACATCCCTAGCATCCCTTCCTCCGCTAAGAAATCCATATTATCTTTTTTTGCCATAGCTAACGGGCTCTTAGGGCTTGGTAAGTCTCCCAAACCATCCATTATAATGAACGCGGTCCTCATACTACTAATGTGTTAGAGCTTTCTTTTTAATACTTCCTAGCATCAAGCTCCTCAAAGCGGGAAGTCCTATACTTAACTTCTCTCTCAAATTCATTCATAGGGTTTATGTCAATCCACAAACCACTCTCTGCCTTTACCCTAACCTCAAAATGCAGGTGTGGCTTTTCAGACCTTCCAGTACTCCCCATATAACCAAGTATAGTTCCTTTCTTGACATACCCCCTAATTTTCCTGCCCTTCCTTGCCAAGTGAGCATAGAGATACCTCATATTAGCGTCGTTCGCGTCTCTTACCTCTACATAGTAGCCATAACTTGAACTAAAGCCGCTCCTCACGATCTTTCCACTCCTAAAACTCCTCACAGCCGTGCCCAGTGGAGCTTCCATATCTATCCCTGGATGCCCCCCTATCTTCCCTCCATAGCTCCTTACCCTAAAATAAGGAGACACTATCTTTCCATCCCTGAGGATGCCATCCACAATATCTATGATGAGGAGGTTCTTGAAATAACCTTCGCTCCTCTTCCCTTCATAAGGCAGGACTATGACATTATCATTCACCTTGAGCCATCTTCCGTTTTTCCTTATCATCCTTGCCCTGTATCTGTTCCATTCTTCTCTTACACCACTCTCATCCAAATCAAAAAATCCACTATATCTCTGGAATGCCCAGAAAGCTATGCCCTCAACAGAGTCGCCGTGTTTTGCCTTCCTAATGAAACCAACTCTATCTATGAACTTCCCATATTTGCTGTATTGTTCTGTTGCCACTACTCTATTTTCATAAGAAGTTGCCTTACCAATTTCTCCGACCTTTTTTGTTGCTGGAGGCAACAACAAGAGCAGAGAGGCGCTCAGCGCATACATCACAGCTTTCAACCTATTTGCTTTCTTTTTCATTTCCTCACTTGTGAAATGCCTATTTAATGAGCTCTGGCTTATTACAGACACTATCTCGTTAATCCCTTTTTTGAATGAAGGGGTTGGTCTTTCTTTTTTTATGGCCTCCCCTTCTGGAAGTACTATTATGGTCCTGCAACCTTGCAACCAATCCTTCTCTATCATCTCCATCTCTTGCAAACCCCTCCTTATGTCAAGGTTGAGTTTTTGCCTAAATCCACCACCCTTCTTTGTTGGCCATTTATTGTAGACTGCTATTGTTTTGGGAACGAGCCCTTTATCTCTTAAGAATTTTATGAATTCTTTGGCAGCCACAAGTTCGCTGTACTTTGCGCTTAGCACTAGGAATATGTTATCGCTTTTCCTTATGATTTCCTCTATACCCACGCTCCTGTAGCCAGCAGGAGCATCGACAATTACGTGCTTTGTGCGCTCTTCCTTCGCCTTGCTTATAATGGCACGATATGTCTCTATAGGCTTTAATCTTTTTTCTCCAAAGAGAGCTCTATTCCTTGGAGCTCCCATAACAATGAGATTACTCCTCTTTTCTTTACTAAGAATGTGGAGGAGGTTTTTGTTGCTCTCATCCATATCAACAGCCAACACTCTTTCAAGCGAAGATACTTGCATTGCCGCTATTGTTGCGAGGGTAGTTTTGCCCATACCTCCTTTTCCTATGAATATAGAGAGAGACATTATCTTAATATTGTGGTAGAA
>RFJG01000018.1 GCA_003694965.1 Methanobacteriota archaeon
ATATAACCCCACACTGCCACAAATAATTAATAATTATCTCTCGCTGTAATTATAGCATCTAATAAATATATTTACTACATATATTTATTTCTATCTTTCCACACATCTAAGGCTTTTTCAGTTGGCAAGTTGGCACTATGTTTTTAACAACTACTCTGGAAAGCACGTAACATGACTAACATCGCTAATAAAAAAGCGGTTAGCAATCAATCATCTAACAGCATAGATGCAGCACACATAGCGTCATTGGCAAGGATAGATATGGGAGAGGAGGAGCTATCCTCATTAACTAATGAGATGGAAGAACTCCTGCAATACTTCTCTGCCATATCCAAATATGAGGGAGAAGGCAAGACACACATACTAAATGTGCTCATAGGGACGAGGCAGGACAAGAGCAAGGAAGACAAGAATGCCGGGGCAATAAGGGAGCAGTTCTCCTCTCAGAGGTCCGGATTTGTCAAGGTTCCACGAGGGTTGAAAAAATGAGCACTACTCCTACCACAAGGAAGAAGGTTGAGCACTACTTAAAAGCCATAGAAAACTCTAACATCAACGCATTCATAGAGGTTTATGAGGATTCCCTTACTTTCGCTGATGCTGTTGATACGCAAGGAGGAGAGGCTGGTTCTCTCAGAGGAATGGTAATGAGCGTTAAGAATAACATAGCAATTGAGGGAAAGAGGTTGACGGCAGCGAGTAAGATGCTCTCAAATTATAGGGCTCCATATACAGCTACTGTTGTTAATGCTCTATTAAGAGAAGGCGCAGTAATAATCGGGAGTGCAAATATGGATGAGTTCGCGTGCGGCAATGACAACACTACGAGCTACTTTGGTCCCGTCAAAAACCCATTGGATGAGGAGAGAGTTCCCGGAGGTAGTAGTGGAGGTTCAGCAGCTTCTGTAAGCGCCTCCTTGTGCGACGCATCTCTTGGCTCAGACACTGGAGGGAGTATCAGATGTCCTTCTGCATTTACTGGGGTTGTAGGTTTTAAGCCGAGCTATGGTGCTGTTAGCAGGTATGGGCTTGCTGACATGGCAATGAGCCTCGACCAAATAGGGCCAATAGCTAAGACAGTTGAGGATGTGAGGAAGATCTATAAGGTAATAAGAGGTGCTGACCAAAGAGACACTACTACTCTCAATTATGTGCCCAATGACAATGTTGAGGAGCCAAAGCTTGCTGTCATAAAAGAGCTTGTTGATGCCTCTTCTCCAGAGATTAGGGAGGCATTTGAGAAATCTCTAGCATCTATTGATTATGATGTTATTTCAATACCTGAGATAGGGGAAGCAGTTCCAACATACTACCTTAATATGTTTGCTGAGTTCTCTTCTGCGATGCAGAAATACGACGGTGTCCGCTATGGCAATGTCGGCGACCTGGGAGATGATTTCCAGAGCGGCATAGCTAAGATAAGAGCAAATAATCTCGGCAAAGAAGTCAAGAGGCGCATAATGTTGGGAACATACATAACCTCTAAGGAGTATGTGGATGCATGGTATAAAAAAGCACTCAGGGCAAGAGCTGTCCTCAAGGAAAGACTGGAGAAGAGCCTCGCTACATATAATGCTCTCCTATCTCCGACGATGCCAACGTTGCCTTGGAAAATAGGTGAGAAGAGCTCCCCCGTTGAGAGCTATGCAGCAGATATCTCCACTGTGTTGGCCAATCTCGCTGCATTGCCTGCTGGGAGCATCCCCAATAAGAACTTGCCAATGTCCGGCATACAAGTTATCTCTTCTTATGGTAGGGATATGCAGTGCCTTTCTGTTATGGAGATGCTGGAAAAGAAGTGAGGGACAAGGCTTATTTATAAACCTTCTTCACACATAACATAACCTAATGAAAGGACAGGATAATGACTACGAGTCTATGTTGGACAGCGCTTATGCGAACTTGCCAAAAGGCAAGGGAGAGGGCAGTTCAAGGTTTGTCGTCCCAGAGGTAGACTCCATAATAGAGGGCAATAAGACGATAATCAAGAATTTTCACAGCATAGCGGAGAAGGTAAGGAGGGACATTTCCATACTCTCGAAGTTTTTTAGTAGGGAATTGGGAGCTCCTGTTTCAGTAGAGGGCAATTTCCTCATCATACAGAAGAAGGTAAAGAGAGAAGTGCTGCAGAAGAAGGTAGAGGCCTTCATAATGGATTATGTGATATGCCACGAGTGCAAGAAGCCAGACACTAAGATAGTTGTTGTTGATGGCGTCCGTTCCATACTGTGCGAGGCCTGCGGAGCAAGGAGGGTGGCCAGGAAATGAGTGAAGAAGAGCAACAGGAATTGAGAGTCAGGCTTCCCAAGAAAGGGAAAGGAGAGCTCTTCGGGGTCGTTACTGCTGAGCTCGGAGGAGCGAGGTTCGCGTGCCTGTGCAGCGACGGAAAAGAGAGGATATGTAGAGTTCCGGGAAGGTTTAGGAGGAAAGTGTGGGTCCGAGAAGGAAACTATGTCATAGTTGTTCCTTGGTCAGTAGAGGGGGATAAGAGAGGAGATATTGTGTGGAGATACAAGAAGCTTGAAGTGGAGTGGCTTAATGCTAGGGGCTACCTCAAGGAGCTGCAATGAGCATGCTCACCAACAACAAGGACAGGAGAATAGAACAGCTCGTTTTTGACAACCGCTCTCTATATGCTCTCAATAGGGCGATAAAAAAAGGAATAATTGAGAGTGTTGAGTTCCCCATATCAACAGGGAAGGAAGCCAATGTATATAGGGCAAAGAC
>RFJG01000001.1 GCA_003694965.1 Methanobacteriota archaeon
AGGAGGAGTGGAACCTTGGTTCCACATCTGATGTTTTGATCAAACTTTTAGTAAAAGTTTGACCGCTTTTTCCTAAAAAGCGGATGCGGCCGCCGGGATTTGAACCCGGGTCCCCAGCGTGGGAGGCTGGTATCCTGCCGCTAGACTACGGCCGCGAAGAGGATAGAAATGCTATATGCGGAATCTTTTAAAAATCATACATAGCCTACAAGGTGTAGGAGGTAGAGGGCAACCCAAGCCAACAACAAGAGGCTCGCTATGAACAAGGCAAGCCTTACAAGCCTGAAAGGAAGCAACACAATGTCAACAACTGTCTTAACGGCTTTGCCAACCAAGCCAAACAAGAATTTTACGAGTCCCATAACACTAATTAGGATAGTCCATTTTAAACCTTTTTTTATTAAGCGATAGATATGCAAAGTTACGAATCTAATCCAGATGAAAGGAGTAAGTTTTTCATAACTGCAGCGTTTCCCTACCCCAACAGTCCGCAACACATAGGGCACGCTAGGACATACAGCATGGCAGACATATACGCTAGGTATATGAGGCACAGAGGGAAGAATGTTCTTTTCCCTATGGCATTCCACGTTACTGGAACTCCCATAATAGCTATGGCAGGAAAGATAAAAGACGGGGATAAGGATACTATTGATGTGCTAACTAACATCTATGGAGTGCCAAAGGAGAAGTTGGAAGAGCTAACAGAGCCCAGAGCGCTTGTCCTCTATTTTGCTAAGGAGATAGAGGAGGGGATGAAAGAGATGCACTTCTCCATAGATTGGAGGAGGAAGTTCTACACATTCGATGAGCATTTCCAGAAATTCATAACATGGCAGTTCCTTAAGCTCAAGGAAAAAGGCTACATAGTGAAGGGAAGCCACCCCGTTGCGTGGAGCTTAAAGCTCAACTCAGCAGTAGGGGCTCACGACACAAAGGGAGATGTTGACCCAGAGATAGAGGAGGTTACTGCGATAAAATTCCCTTATGGGGACGGCTATCTCTTGGCAACAACATACAGGCCAGAGACCGTCTTCGGCATAACTAATATGTGGGTGAAGCCAGAAGCCGCCTATATTAAGGTTAAGGATAAGGAGAGTGGAGAACTCTACTACATAAGCGAGGGGACGCTCTCAAATTTCTCAGCGCAAAGGGATGTAGAGATAGTGGGGAAACTCTCTGGCAAGGACCTCGTCGGAAAAATGGCCAAGATACCAGTTGAGGATAGGGAAGTGCCCATATATGAGGCGAGCTTTGTTGATGAGAATGAAGGCACTGGCATCGTTATGAGCGTTCCAGCACACGCTCCATTTGATTATGTTGCGTTAAGGGACCTTGGCAAAGAGGAGGTTATCAAGATAATAGAGCTGGAAGGATATGACATACCTGCTAAGGATATAGTAGAGAAGATGGACATAGAGAACCAACAAGATAGCAAGTTGGAGCAGGCAACTAAGAAGCTCTACAAAGAGGAGAACATGAAGGGAAAGATGTTGGTGTGGAAACCAGGGATGCCGGTAAGCAAGGCAAAGGAGGAGGTCAAGAAATGGCTCATAGAAGAGGGAAATGCCTTCTCCTATTATGTAATAGCGAATGGTCCCGTCATAACAAGAGCAGGAGACAAGGTCGTTGTCAAGCTTGTTAAGGATCAGTGGTTCATTGACTATGGAAACAAGGGATGGAAGGAGCTAGCCTACAAATGCATAGACGGAATAAGGACTATCCCCGAGAGCGTAAAGCAGGAATTGAGGAACACAGTAACATGGCTCGAGAGGAAAGCTTGCACGAGGACAAGAGGGCTCGGAACTCCTTTCCCGTTTGATAAGAAGCAGGTAATAGAGAGCTTGAGCGACTCAACGATATACCCTGCTTTCTATACAATAGCGCACAAGATAAGGGAGTTCAGCGCAGAAGAGCTGGACGAGGCCTTCTTTGACTATGTATTCTATGGAAAAGGAGAAGCGAGGAACGATCTCCACAAGGAGTTGAGGGAGGAGTTCTTATACTGGTATCCTGTTGATTCAAGGCATAGCGGCCCAGACCTCATAAGGAACCACCTAACATTCTACATAATGAACCATGTGGCGATCTTCCCAGAAGAGCATTGGCCAAAGCAGATAGCTGTCAACGGTTTTGTGATGATGGAAGGGAAGAAGATGAGCAAGAGCATGGGCAACATACTCCCTCTAAGGGATGCCATAAGGAAGTATGGTGCTGACACCATAAGGTTCAATGTCGTGAGTGGTGCTGATTTGTTGCAAGACAGCGATTTCAATAGGACATCAGTAGAGGGAATAAAGCAGAGGATGGCTTATTTCTCATCCATTATAGAGAAGAGCAAGGAACAAGGTAGTGGCATAGCAGAGAGATGGGTTAATAGCCTTCTCAACAAGAGACTGGAGTTGTTGGACAGCTATATAGATGGCTTAAATTTCAGAGAGCTAGCAAAGCAGTTCTTCTACGACTTCTATAATGAATTGAAGTGGTATGAGAGCATCGTAGAGGAGCCGGCCATAAAAGATACTATGGCTAACTGGCTCGTTGTTATGGAACCATTTTTCCCAGAGTTTGCCTCCTCTCAAGGAGTTGCTATGGAAGAAGAGCTGCCTGAAAAGACTAACTACGACGATTCGCTCGTAGCCTCTATGGCTGTTGTGAGAGAACTCTATGCAGACATAATAAAAGTCCTCCAAAGAACAGACAAAAAAGCCGGCTCTATAAAACTCTTCATACCAGCGCAGTGGAAGTATAAGGCATTTGAGATGCTAAAAGAAAACCCAAAGAACATAAAGGCACTCTACGATAAGGAGGGAATAGCTGAACACAAAGAAGAGCTAGCGGCCATAATAAAGAGGCTCAAGGGCAAGATATACAGCATACCTGAGTTGCCTACAAGAGAGCTATTCAAGGAATGCCTCGCCGTATCTATGCCTAATTTCTCAAAGCTTGCCAACATAAGCATAGTAGAGGAAGAGGAGAGCAGTGAGGAAAAGGCAAAGGCAGGACTGCCCCTGAAACCGGCATTCATAGTGGAGTGAGGCAACATAATCATTTATAATATGTTAAGGACAATGTAGTTTTATGGTCGTAAAACTAGAAACCCTGAAAAAAATTGATGGCCAAAAGAAACCTTTCATAAAATACCCTCCGGCATATGATGGGCAGAGACTCAGGATTCCTCTTGATTATATGCCACCGTCTTTATTCTGCAAGATACACGGCAACAATAGGCTGATACCTATAGTAAATAAGATAGCCAACAAGACAACAAAACAGCTTATGAGACAAATCTTTGCGAGACTTGACACATTGCTAGAGAGTGATAGCTTTAGCCCAAGAATGCTTGATGGATTAGAGGAGATTATGAGGAAAAACCTGCCTAAAAACTTGGAGGCGTTGCTTGAGTCGTTGACGGCATTGTGCGAGAGCAAGGAATTCGGCCCATCCAACATAGAGGCATTTAATAGGATAGCAAGAGAGATGAGAGGAGAGGAGCAGAAACTCTCCCTTGATGCCTTTAAGCTAATATTGGAGCAGAGAAGAAACTAACGGAGCCTTCTAGCCTCTAAGTTTGCTGGACTCTCAGCGTGTATCTTGAAAGACCTTGCTATATCCCTAGCTAGCTCTTCTGTCCTGTTGTAGTCTCCGTGCATAGTAAAGACTGTCCTCGGCATTGTCCTGAAATTCTTGAGCCACGCAAATAGCTGCCTCCTGTCGCTATGGCCAGAGAACCCCTCAGCTGTCTCAACCCTCATATTGAGAGTGTATTGCTTAGGCTTCCCCTCCTCCATTAGCTGGAACTCCTTAACTCCTTGCTGTATCTTGGCACCGAGGCTGAGAGCGCTCTGGTAGCCTATGAAAACAAGGGTAGAGTTGCTATCATCTGAGAGGAGTTTGAGATACTCAACAGACGGCCCTCCGGTAAGCATACCGGATGTGGCGAGTATTATAGCAGGCTCTCCCTCACTTATCGTTTGCCTATCAACGCCTTGAGCTATCTTGATGTGCTCGAACTCAAATGGAGAATCATTACTTAGTATCCTCCTCTGGACAGATGCCTTGAGATACTCTGGATAAGCTGTGTGTATCGCACTAGCCTCCAACACCATCCCATCTATGTATATTGGGACGTTCCATTCCTTGTTATCCCTAGCGTAGTTCTCTATTGTTAGTAGGACTTCCTGGCTCCTCCCAACAGCGAAGACTGGGATTAGAACCTTGCCCCTCTTGGCAACTGTCTCCTTTATTATTCTCATGAGCTTTGCTTCGCTCTCTCTTCTGTTGGGCATTATGTCCTTCCTTCTTCCATATGTTGATTCTATGAATACCGTCTCCGACCTCGGGAAGCTCGTATCAGCCGGGTTGAGGAGCTGCGTAAAGCCAAACTTGATATCCCCAGAATAGACGATGTTGTGCTTCCCCTCTCCTATGTGGAGGTGGGCGCTCGCACTCCCTATTATGTGCCCGGCGTTGTAGAAAGAGAGCTTAATTTCAGGCGTTATGTCGGCCACTTCTCCATAGTTGAGCGTTATGATGTTGCGCAACTCGTGCTGTATGTGCTTCTTACTGTATGGCGGTTCTGTGCCATATGCCTTCTTCATTAAATTAAGGTAGTCTCTTTGCAAGAGAGCCGTTATCTCTCTTGTCGGGGGGGTCATATAGACTGGTCGTAGCCAGCAGCGAATAGGAATGGCAGAAAACCAGTG
>RFJG01000019.1 GCA_003694965.1 Methanobacteriota archaeon
AAAATTAACTCCGAGTTTCTCTACATACTCTATTCCAGCTCCAATGCCTACATCTGTCCAGCTTCCCGGAGAGTAACTAGTTCCTCCATAGAAGCCAACAGAGCTTTCCAAGTCGCTCGTTCCTCTTATAAATACTCCATAATCTCCCGCTAATTCATATCTTCCATCTAGCGATTCAACAACGCCGGAATTCTTCCTTGAATCATAAACATACATCACGCTTTCAATAGAGCCTCTTAATTTCTTCCTCTCCTCCCTATTATTGATGGTGCTCTCCACATTCCTCTCAACAACGGGTTCCTTGGCAAATGCCTTCCTTGGATTAGCGATAGCGATTGATGTTGCCAATGCTACACTCATGGCAAGCCTTTTCACAATGCTCCTTTTTTTAGTTGCCTTCATTTTATCACATATAGCTTTGTGTCTAAAACTGTTTAAAAATGTATTGTTTTTAATGGCATACTAGGTCATTTCCTAAATCTCATTGTGATATCTTTATATATGTCCGGGTTTTAATGTTTTTAAGGAGGCATTATGATGGGTGTGGAAAAAACTTTGGAAAATAAGGGAAAAGCTGCCAAGGTTGATGTATCAAAAGAAATTTCTCCTCTTCTTACCAAGCTTAAGGCTTTTGGCGCAACAAAAAGCGAGCTAGAGAGCGTTAGTGGTATTCTCACGAGCATCCACGACTATTTAGTGAACAGGAAAGGGGAAAAAAATGGCAACAAGGAATTTCATAGCATCGCCGTTGGCCTCAGAAATTTCTATGATAATATAGAAAAGGCTAAGCAAAGAGGTACGAGGCTAAACCTAAGGAGGATAGGCGTTGATAGGACAATAGGTTTAGGACAGTACATACTCTCTAGTGTTGAGTTCTTTGCAAGTGATTTGAGAGGCGGTACTGGCTATCGCTCTAAGGGAGGTAGGGACCTTGTAATGAAATTATGGAATGATGGCTTCAAGGGCCATGGTTATGTTCTTACTCCCATATATAATAGCAGGACAAAGAGGTATGGCTACTCCTTGGCTACTGAGTATCAAGTAAAGACTGCCGAGAAACTGGAAGAGAGTAAGGGCAAATCTATGATGGTGCCAGTAGTAGCTAGGAATTCTGTCGGGCAATTTATGGAAACAATTATGCGTAATGCCAGGGAAGCACATACGAAGATTAATGAGGCAACGTCTGAATCTAGCTACAAAAACGTTATTGCTTCAATGTCAAATCTCGATCTAAATAATCCTATTGAAAATGCCTTTTATGAAATGGAAACTGCATATAAGGCCTTGGAAAAATCTGCCGAAGCTCTCCAAAAATCCGTTACTAGATTCAGAAGCAACGAAGACTATGTCAAGGCAGTACAATCGTTTATTACTGCATATGCACATTATGTGGAGAAAGTTCTGGCTTTAAGAGAGGAGCTATCCACCTCAAAGGCTCTAAAAAGAACTGTTGATGTTGCGCTATTGGGAATTATGGGTGCAGGTCTTGCTAGGGCAGGGCGTGTTGCCTTTGAAGTCGGGGCAAGAGAGGCTCTAAGCCTTATAGGAGAGAGAGCGGTCTCAAGAGGAGCACTCTATGCTGCTGGAGCTGGGGCCATATTTGGTAGTGCTGATGCATTTGCAGAGGACCTCGTTGAGAATCCAGAGCTAAGGAAAGTAACTCAACTCATATTGAAGAACAATACATATGCTCAGATATTAGAAGGCTTGGGATATACTCCAGATGACATTACGACAAAGCCAGACATAAAAGACTTAGGTGTCTCAGAGTACCTTAAGAGGATGGTAACAACAGCATTGTACTCTTATCTTGCATATATACTGTTCATAAATGCTGCAAGAGAAGGAAAGCCACCGATTGGGGAGGAAGGTCCAGGAAAAGGCGGGGAAGAAGTGATACCAGATGAAGCTGGACTGGGGCCAAGACCACAACCTGAGCCACAACCACGACCACAACCTAGACCAAAGCCTAAACAAGAACCACCTCAACCTAAACCGAAGGAAGAAGAACCTCCACAGCCAAAACCAAGGCCAAAACCAAAACCTAAACCTAGACCAAAACGAACACCTAAACCGAAGGAAGAAGTCATACCAGAAGAGGAAGTATTGATAGGAGGGTATGTTAACTTCAGACTTACACGGTCTGGATGGGAAGCACTAGAAGCAGAAGTGGAAAGAAATAGGGAAGTTGTCAACATAAATGGTAATAAATACAATGTAATGCAATTACTTTACTCTCTTGTACAGAGGTTTAGGGAGGATCTTCCCTCAAGTGTTAAGCTTGCTAATGGTAAAAGCATACCAACTAATGAGTTAATAGAGAGAGCACTTACAGCAATAAATAAGGGCCAACACACTACTCTATATGGGGGCAGTAGGATCAACTTAAGAAATGCCCTATATCAAATTGTAGAACCTTCAGTTAAGAGAGAGTTGCGGAAGAATGCACATGCGGTAGCAAAAGAACTTGAGAATATGTTGAATAGCGGGCTGTGATCACTCACTGCCTTCCCATTCCTCATAGAACCTTGTGAGGAATTCCTCCATAAACGCGTGCCTCTCCTCAGCTATTTTCTTGGCTGGCAGAGTGTTCATCCTGTCTTTTAGGAGGAGGAGTTTCTCATAGAAATGGTTTATACTGCTACCTTTGCTTTTTTTGTATTCCTCAAATGTTCCGTGCTTCTCTGGTTTTTCTCCGGGCTCATAGAGACTCCTGTTTCTCTTAGCGCCAGTAGCGAAACACCTAGCTATTCCTATAGCTCCAAGCGCATCCAATCTATCGCTATCTTGGACAACAGCAGCCTCCAGTGAACTGGTTTCTGTCTTCACAAGGGCTCCCTTGAATGATACCTCCTCTATTGTTGATAGTATTTTTTCAACTATACTACCATTAAGTTCCAGTCTTTTGAGCCACTCTTCTGCTCGCTTGCCACTTCCCTCTACCTTGTAATCGTCTATGTCATGGAGTAGTGCAGCCATCTCAACTATGAACATATCCGCCCCGACTTCCGCAGCTATCTTTTTTGCCATCTTCCACACTCTGTATATATGCCACCAATCGTGTCCTGTTGCCTCTTTATTCATAATTTTCTTGACGTAGTTAGCTGTCCTTTTTATTAGCTCTCCTTTTTTTTGTTCGAGATTCTCCATGCCTTACTTCATTATTGCCTTCTTTATAATGCTACCGCAAGGTTTTTAATGTGGGAAATTCATAATATAACAAGGTGTTATGTATGAGGAGGGGTTACCTTCATCAAGTTGGATGCGAAGAATCGATTAGTCCTACCGTGTGCTATAAGGGATAGGTTGAGCACTTCCAAATTAAGCGAGGTAGTCATTGTCTTGACCTCTGTTGTTGATGGAAAAATCTGCTTAGAGTTATCGCTGCCCAATGGGGAGGAGTGCACTCCCTACTCTAAGAATATAAGAGAGGTGGAACTCCAAGATTAGGGGATGGCGGGACAGCTATTAAAATATGATGAGCCATATTACATAGCCATGGATAAAAAATTAGAAGATGAGCTCATATCTATTGCTAAGCAGTACTACGATAACGGAGACATAGCTCATGATTTTTCACATGTGATGAGAGTCCTCAACATAGCCAAGAAACTCTCTATGGAGTATGGGGCAGATATGCCAGTAGTGGTTCCAGCAGTCCTATTCCATGATGCAGTCGTATATAACAAGAACAGCCCGAAGAATGCCAACTCAGCAAAGGAAAGTGCAGAGGTTGCTGAAAAGGTGTTGCTCTCCATACCTTCTTATCCCAAAGATAAGATAGAGAGGGTTAAGGATGCTATACTGTGCCATTCTTATGGCCATGGCAACGAACCAGAAAGCTTGGAAGCCAAGATACTCTATGATGCTGATAAGCTTGAGGCAACGGGAGCCATAGCCATTATGAGGACCTTCTCCTATGCGCAACTTGTTAAGAAGAAGTTTTATGATGTGGAGGACCCTTTTGCTGAGAATAGAGAAGCGGATAACTCCAAGTATGCCCTTGATTACCTGACTACTCTAACAAGGATTAATGAGCGCCTACACACTCCATTAGCCAAGCACATAGCTGAGAGGAGGAGGGCTTTCTTGCTCTCTTTCTTGGAGGAGCTAAGAGAGGAGCTTGGAGAAGCAGAAAATTAACTTTCTCTTCCAAGCATTTTAATGCTTTTCCTATATGTGTTTTAACCTTTCCCTTTCTATAATGTTAGGTGTCTATATGCGTGACCTAATATCCATGAGAGAACTCTCCACGGACGATGTTGAGGAGATATTTTCTCTTGTTTCCTCCAACAGTTTGTTGGATGGGGTTGTTGTGACTGCATTTTTTGAGCCATCTACGAGGACAAAACTCTCTTTCTTGTCAGCAGCACAGAGGCTCTCGTTGGGAGTCGTGGACATGCTCCCGGAGTTGAGCTCCTTGAAAAAAGGAGAGAGCTTTCACGACACCATAAAGATGCTCGACAATTACGCGGATGCCATCGTTATTAGGAGCCCGTTGGAAGGGAGTGCCAGGAGGGCAGCCGACATAGCGGAAGCTTGTGTGATTAATGGGGGTGATGGAGCAAACCAACACCCAACTCAGACGCTCATAGACCTTTACACAATAAAGATGAGGAAAGGACTGGACGGCATAAAGGTTGCCTTTTTCGGCGACCTTAAGCATGCGAGGACTACCAACTCTCTGTTGTATGGCTTAGCGATGTTTGGAGTGGATCTCCTCCTAATCTCTCCGGAAGGCATGGAAGTAAGGAGAGATGTCCTAGAGGATGTGAGGAAAACTTTTGATGTTAAGATAGAAGAGAAAAGGGAGCTGGATTTTGAAGATGCTGACATAGTCTATATGACGCGCGTCCAAGAAGAGCGTTTTGAAGACAAGTACATGGCAGAGAAGGTTAGACGTGCATTCTCCCTAACTTCGGAGCTACTCTCTACTGCAGCCGATGATGCTCTCATACTCCATCCCCTGCCGAGGAGGGATGAGCTACCAACAACATTTGATTCAACTCCTCATGCTGCCTATTTTGAGGAGGCATCATATGCAGTGCCCGTCCGTATGGCCATATTTAGATGGGTGATGTCATGATAGCTGTTGAGAAAATCAAGGAAGGAGTTGTTATAGATCACATACCTGCTGGAAAAGGCATTTCTCTCCTTACATTATTGGGGTGCTCTTCACATAGCAAGAATGTTGCTCTTCTTCTCAATGCCAATAGCGGAGAGTTTGGCAAGAAGGACATCCTCAAAATAAGTGGTAGAGAGCTCTCTCAAGAAGAGCTATCCATTGTCTCTCTTTTAGCTCCATGTGCAACCGTGAACATAATCTCACATGGAGAAGTAGTAAAGAAATTCAGACCAGAACTCCCAGATGTATTGAGAGTAGGCAGCTGCCCGAATCCAAAGTGCATAACAAAAATAGAAGGAGCCGAGGAGTTCCTCAAAGAAGGCAACGAGTACCGCTGCAAGTATTGTGAGAGGCTTTTCTCTCCTGAAGAGCTGGTTAGCTCTTAATCATCTAGGCCTTATTTATGGAAACGCTACCAACAATAGAGCATCTTTTTTAATACAGTGGCCATAATAATGTTATATGGGCGATGGAAGTATGGAGGCAATCACTCAACAAAATAAAAGAGGCCTAACTCCTGACCAGAAGAAGGCCGTCGAGGATGCCATGGAGAAAATAGGAGTATCTGAAAATGATAAACCCATATTCGAGGAAATCTTCGAAAAAACCATTAAGACAGGTCCGCAATCTATGCCCTTGCTTGTTTCTCTTGTTGATATATTGGTTAATAGGGGAATAAGGCCATCTTCAATTGCGAATGCATTGGATTTTATTACAAAAAATCAAGAATTGGACCCCATTACTCTCCGTGAGAGCACATATCTCATGATTTCCTTCATGTCCAATAAGCATATCTCTAACGATAAGATAACATCTGGCCTCTATAGGCCCTTTATGCACATTTATGATTTAGTTTCCAACTTAAAAGAAAATAAAGCCCTTAATGACAAGGAGTTTCACCAAGCATTATTTTTTCTCAATTCATTCCTTTCTGGCAATCCAAATGCGATGGAGCAGCTTCCCTCATATAGCTTTTTATCAGAAGCCATAAGTAAAGCTGCTAGGTATGCAGTAAAATACCCTAACATAGGACCATTTATTTCTTCTCTGCTCAAAAAACGAGGATTTAATCCTGCGGAGTTTGACACTTCTCAGCTAGATTCTATGTCAACCATTGCAGACACGATAGATGATTTAACAGAAGGCAGCAAAAAACTTGAGCAATTACAATTTTACATAAAACTAATAGTTGGCGATGTAATTGAGCATAATGATAATTGGAGTAGCTTATTGGATGAAGATACGATGTCATCAATCATCTTAACATTAAGTTCATTTACTGAAGGCAGCGATACAAAAAGAGCAGCCTTTATGACGCCAGTGCTGTCAGTTGTCGTTTCATCGGGCAAGAGCTTGTGGATAAGTGATGAAAATAGAGAAAGGTTTCTCGACTACATCCTCCGAGAGTATGAGAAAGACCAGAAAGATAACAAACACTTGGAAGAACTCCTAAAAGCAATCCCCAAGATGTCAGATATTCCAGAGGTGGTTTAGGGTTAGTTGTCCTTGTAGTGCCACTCCATTTTTATAACCTTTTTAGTATGGCTATTTTATGCCAAGAGCTAACACTCACGAGGTTGAGCTCCGCGTTGTTATGCGAGAGGAGCAGGAGAAAATTCTCTTGAAGAAACTTGAGAAAGCAGACTTCAGAGGAGAGGAGGAGATCTCTGACATATACTTCTGCCCAAAGCATTTCGCTTCTTTGGAAGAGCTTGAGATGCAAGAAGTTGGCTCCTACAGCCTAAGGTTAAGAAGGAGTAAGAAAGAAGACAAAGAAGAGAAGACGCTTAATGTCAAGATAATAACTGCTGAGGGGGACCACCATGCGTGGGAGGAAAGGGAAACTACGATAGGCTCAATAAGCAAGATGCAGCAAGCCTTGGAAGCGATAGGGTTCAAGGAGGTTTTTAGGATAGAAAAGAAGAGAAGGACCTACTGCTTGGATGGGATGAACATCCTACTAGAAGAAATAAAGGACTTCGGCCCTGCTTTGGAGATCGAGATCTTAACCACAGAGGACAAGAGAGAAGAAGCCAAGGAGAAGATCTTAGCATTCCTGAACTCTGTGGGGA
>RFJG01000020.1 GCA_003694965.1 Methanobacteriota archaeon
ATCACAGAGAACACATCAGAGAGATCAACAGAAGCAGCTCTCGACTCCCTCAACAAGCTCCTCTCCAACAAGAACTTCTCACCAGAGCTAATGCCAGTTTTAATAATACTGCTACAAGACCTGAAAGGAAGCAAACTAGTGGACAAGATAGAAGAGATAGGAGAAGCAGTAGAGAGCAACTCACCCCTCATCCAACACATTAAGCAAATCCCACATGAGCAGCTAACAGCAGCTGTCAATGGATGCAATGAAGGAGAAGTGGAGAGCTTGTTTAGGCAACTCTAAAATAAGACTTCCTTAACCTCTTCCTCTCCATCAGAGGTTGCGTTGATGCCCAAGCGTAGGAAGAACCTATCCTCCTCCTCACTTATCATGTGTGTAGTGTGGAGTTCTGCACCTCTCAACTCATTAAGCATGTCCATTGCTTTCTTGGCTTTTCTATTTTTAGCAGAACTCATAGCTAATACAAGGAGCGCCTCTTTGAGCGTCAAGTTCTCCCCAACCTTCCCATAGATCTCTTTACGCAACTTTCTTATGCTCCTTATTGCATCTTCATCAAGTACGTCTTTCTTTGCTCCTGCCAATTTTTTGAGTGCCTTTATGATTGCTCCTGCTTCTGCGTGCATTCTCTTACTATTCCTAGCTTTAACAACGGTTTTCCCTACCTCCAAGGAACATCCAACAGCGGGCTTAACAACAGATTTCTTCTTTTCTTTCCGTGCAATCTCTACAACCTGCCTTTCATTTATGGCTATCTTCCTATTCCTCATCAGTTTCCTAACTCTTATAACTGCATCTTCTCCATTCTTCCCTTTCAATAACCCAACTCTGTACTTAAAGAGCCGCCTAATTATCTCTTGCCTCGCCGCTCTCTCACATAACTCCTCATCAGTTATTCCTTCTTTGGCCATGTTTATTCCCATATCCGTCGGGGACTTATAGCTATGCATATAATTGCTCTCTGGCAGCAATCTTATTATTCTTGTCAACAATGAGAAAGCCTCAAAATCCCTATTGTAGCTTGTTGCAGCAAATCCGTATGCTTTTTTGTGGTATCCATCAACAACATTATAGTCGCCGAGATCAGCGGTAGCCGCCTCATAAGCCCCATTTATGTTGCTAGACAAGGGCAAGTTCCATATTGGGAAGGTCTCAAACTTGGCATAGCCTGAGTCTTTGCCTCTCACATAATCCTGGTACACCATTGTCAAGCACGTTGCCATCTTCCCAGAAGTTGGCCCAGCTCCAGTAACAACAACTACTCGTTTTGTTGTCTTTATGAATGGCCTTTTCCTGAACCCTCTCACAGAGGTTATCTCTGCAACATTCTTCGGATAGCCTTTTATATAGGGAGTATAATAGACGGAAAGCCCTTTCCTCTTCATTATTTTTGCGAGCTCCTTTACTTTCTTCTGTCCCTTGTTGAATGTAAAAACAGCCGTCTTTACATCAAACCCCATTTCCCTGAGACTATCTACCATCTTTAATGAGAAGTCCCTGTAGCTAAGTCCGACGGAGCTGAATTTCCCCTCTTCTATATAATCTGAATTAATACATAGCAAGAACTCAATATCTTTAACTTTCTTAAGTTTTCTCAAGACCTCTATTTTAGCGTTGCTCTCATATCCTGGCAGGACTCTCGCAGCGTGGAAATCTTGGAGCAACTTTCCCCCAAATTCAAGATATAGCTTATGGAATTTCTCAGCCCTGCTTATGATTGCCTTTGATTGGGCATCGACATACTTGCTGTTATTGAATCCATAGGAGCCCTTAAATGGAATTTTCATAACTAAAACAAGAACGCCTTATTTAAATATGTGCCGGTAACATTGAGTTGCTTAATCTTCCATCGCAGGAACCTCAATAAACCTTTAAAATCCACACTTACAATAAGGTAATATGGCAAGGAAACGCAAATCTAATATCATTTCACTTAAAGATGAGATAAGGAAGGCTTGGGAAAGCAATGCATTTAGGAGGATAGTGCACAAGGGGGCTATCCCGCAGGTTGTTGAAACAACGAGGGAAGGCAACCCTCTCAAGGCATTGAGGGCAAGGGATGGTGCAACGATCATCTACTCTGATCAGAAACCCTTGCTTGAGAAGAAACTTAACATAGTGATGGTAAGCGGATGGGCCTGCTATCCAAGTATATGGAGAGAACAGGCAAAGATGCTGAGGCCATATACAAGAATTATAAGAGTTAGGAAAAGAGGTCATTTTGGCTCCTCTCTTGGCAAGAGCAACCCCTACACATACATGAGGGATATAGCTACCGACATTAAGGAGGTTATGGATGCAGAAAAGATTGATGAAGCGTTGATAATGGGACACTCCATGGGCGGCATGATAGCATTGAATTTCTACACTGTTTACCCATCAAGAGTGCTAGCTCTAGGTCTTGTATCCTCTCCTGCTGTCAACCCCTTAAGGAGTACATTGATAGATGCCTCTGCCCTTACACTGCCTGCGGAGTTGCTATTCTTTTTCCTTCAACACATGCCAGTCTTAGATTCCATCAAGGAGTCCACTGTCATAAGGAACAATATAATGAAGACGATCCTCCGCTTTCTCGTAAATGGCTCTCTTAGCGATGGGGAGCACGAGCTTCTTGATTATGAGTTCCGATATTTCTATGACAAGCTGACAAGAGTTAGCATGGAGACAATAGCGATGGCATTCAGGGCTATGACAAAGTTTGATTTAAGGGAGATGCTCCAACACGTTACTGTCCCCACTTGGGTTGTCGCTGGCCTCAAGGATTACGCAGTTAATTGGAGGCATAGTGAATACATAGCTGAGAAAATAGGAGGCAACGCTATGCTTTCTATATTGCCCGGCGGCCATCTTCAGATGATGCAGATGAAAGCAACTTTCAACAGCGAACTCTTACGCTTTCTCAACGAGAGACTCCATCTAGACTTAGAAATTAAGGATTACACCTACTGAGCTATTATCAATCTTAATGCCCTCACTTCATAACTTTTTTAAACCCCCTCTCTCAATATAACAAGAGGTGATTCCATGGCAAAGAAAGAAATTAAGCTAATGGTAGAAGGAGGTAAGGCAAGCGGAGGCCCTCCATTGGGTCCGGCACTGGGTCCTATGGGGATAAATACTCAACAAGTTGTTGACGAGATAAACAAGCAAACGAGCTCATTTGCGGGACTAACTGTTCCAGTAACTGTTGTTGTAGATGCTTCAACAAAGGAATTCTCCATATCTGTGGGAGCTCCACCAGTATCTCAACTCATAAAAAAGAAGGCAGGCATAGAAAAGGGAAACGGTAAGGCCTGGAAGGAAGGAGAGCCGTCCTCCATATCTTTGGCAGACGCTATTGAGATAGCAAGAGGTAATGCATCCAAACTCCTCTCCTTGGATATCAAGGCAGAGACTAAGGAGGTTCTTGGAACTGCCCTAAGTATGGGAGTAGCCATAGATGGCAACAATCCCAAGCAAGCCCAGAGAGAGATAGATGAAGGGAAGCACGATTCTGCTTTTGCTTCTTAGTCTCTCCATAAGCCTCTCTTTTTCTTTAGGAGTGGCAGGCTTAGCCAGCTCTGGTGCTGTATTCTACACAAGTTCGCAGGTTTTCCTCGCTTCTCCCAACACTGGAACAATAATAGCATCTCTTGGCATACCCAATATTACTGCAGCCACATTGTCGGATGATACGCTGTTCGTGGCTTCTGGGAATTCCATAAGCTCTTACAAAGTTGAGAGCGGCTCTTTTAAGGAACTCACTTCTATTGAGTTTAACTCCTCTGTTGATTATGCGAGGGCATATAAGGACAATCTCTATGTAATAATGAGCGGAGATGAAGGGAAGAGCACTTTCTTGCATTACAAGTTTTTGACGACATTCACGCAGACTAAGTTCTCCCTTGTTTCTTCTAATGTTTTTAACGAATCTTTCAACGGCATCTATCTCTCTCCCAACTATGCCTTCCTCTCCTCCCTTAATATCACATATTCTTACAAGAGCAGTTTTTATACTGGGATAGTTAAGAATACCGTGTTAATACTTGACCCATTGGAAACATCTAAGGGGTTCATAATAGCAACTAATGGAGGAGAGTTAAAGCATATCTCCTATGACGGAGATTTCCTCTCATCAATAAGGTTGGATTCTCCTGCTGATTTGCTTTTCTATGGCAAGGATAATGTCGTTGTTGTGCTAAGTTCAAGGGGAACACTGTATAAGATTTCAATGCCATCCTTCACAATAACCTCTACAGAGAGAGGCAGGGATATGGGGGCTCTCTCCTCATCTTATGAGGGAAGCAGGGCATATGTTGCTTATGACAATGCTGTTGTCTATGTAGGGGATTCTTTGAGGGCACGATATAAGCTTCCCTATGCAGTAAGTGGCGTTCTCCCAACTAGCACTGGTTTTGTTGCTCTGGGTTTCAACAAGGCATTCCCAAAAGCCACCCCCGTCAAGAGCAACGCAGGCTGCTACATAACAAGCTACCCAACGGCTGTCGGTTATCGCAAGTTCACAATAACGGGGAAAAGATGGCCACCACTCAACGGCCTCGTAACCCTAAAAAGTCCATCTGGCACCTTGTCAATAGAAGCCAACAAGGAAGGCCTTTTCAATGCCACATTAGACCCAAAGGGATTTGATTTTGGGACTTTGACAATCTCCTGCTATGTATCAAGCTCAAGAGAGGATTCCATAACAATAGAGAGGAGAGAGGATATGCCAAAAGATGTCTTCTCCATTGATGGAATGCCAGAGAAGCTCAAGAAAGGAGAGAGAGCTTCTGTAGATGTCAAGGACAGTTCTGGAGAGCCAGTAGAGGGGTTCAGCCTTTATATAGACGGCAAGAGGAGCTACATAGAGGGAAGTTCATTTACTCTATCGTTTAATGATGAGGGGAGCCATAACATAAGGCTTGTCAAGGATGGCTTTGATGACTATAATGCAGTTGTAACTGTTCCATCATTCCCCATTGTCCTAGTTGCCATAGCTGCCATACTCATTCTCGCAGTTGCCATCTACTTTATAATGTCGCGCCTTTCTTAGTATGGTGTTGGTGATTTTATGAGAATAAAAAAAGGAAAAGCTTGCCCCTATGTGGTTAGCCTCTGTTTTGAAAAGGAGAACGACTATGGCCTCAAGGAAGGAGAGCACTACTTATTTAATGACGGGAAGAAAGCAGTTCTCACATTCTGTGTAGGGAATAAGGATTACAACAGGGACATGGTGAGGAGGGCAGCCTCTGTTGCCAACACTGTTGCACACAAGCTTAAGAAAAAAGAACTGCTGTTGGATTGCCCAAAGGGATTTAATTACAAGGAGGTTGCTCCATTGTTCGCACAGGGCCTTACTCTTTCAAGGTTTTCTCTTGACTACAAGAGCAAAAAGGAAAAGAAGGCAGTCCTCAACCTCATACTAAAAGAAGTAACCCCAGCTGTCAAGGAAGCTGTTGCAATGGCAGAGGCGCAGAACTACTCCCGCCAACTAGCTAATATGCCACCTAACAGAGGTACTCCTGAGTTCTTTGCACGAGAGGCTAAGAAAATAGCTAAGACATCCAACTTAAGGGTTAGAGTCCTTGACAAAAAGGCACTTGCCAAGAAGGGCATGAACCTAGCTCTTGCCGTCAACAGCGGTTCCTCCAATGGAGTTTATCTTGTCCATCTCATATACAAGCCAGCTAAGGCAAAGAAGAGAGTAGCTATTGTTGGCAAGGGTATAACCTTTGATAGTGGAGGTCTTGGCATAAAGCCGGGCAAAAGCATGTTAGACATGAACTTGGACAAGAGCGGAGCTTGCGATGTCCTTGCTGTTATGAGGTATATAAGAGAGGTCAAGCCAAAAGTGGAGGTCCACGGCATAGCAATATTTACGGAGAACTTGCCTTCTGGAACCGCATACAAGCCTTCGGATGTAATAGAGAGCTATTCTGGTAAGACTGTGGAAGTCCAGCACACAGATGCAGAAGGCCGTCTAATCTTGGCTGATGCTCTTGCCTATGCCGACAAAGATGTCAAGGCAGACTACATAATAGATGTGGCAACATTGACAGGAGCTATGTTAACAACGCTTGGTGACAAGGCAATCGGCCTATTCACTAACAGCAAGAAGCTCTCCCAAATCTTGTCAAGAGCTGGAGATGATACATTTGAGAGAGTGTGGGAGCTCCCTATGTATAAGGAGTATGGAGAGATGGTTAAGAGTGACATAGCAGACATAAAGAACATAGGGTCTTGGGATGGAAAAGCAGGCTCCATAACTGCTGCCAAGTTCTTAGAAGAGTTCGTAGGTAAGAGAGAATGGGCCCACTTAGACATAGCTAGTATGATGGAGGCGGAGTGGCTCCCTTACATAGGCAAGAGGGGCAGCGGAGCTGGCACTAGGCTCTTGTTAGAATCCTTGAAAGCCTTCTAGTGCCTAAGTTCAGCTCTCTCTTCCTTTTTCCTTTTTTTATGAACATTCTTTCGTGTTCTTCAAGTATTGTGATGGCGTTCCTAGCCACTTTTACAAGTTGCCCTAATTTTTCATCGTCATTATCCACGATTGCTTTCCTCGCTAAGATTATGAGGTCTATTGTATGCTGCTTTGGTTGTAGTTCGTATAATTTTTTCATTATGGAAAAATGTTTTTCCCATTTCTCAGGGACTTTGAGCAAGTCTTCTACCTTATCCCTACTCATAAATGGCTCTTCTATGCTTGTAGCTATTGTGTATGCCATTTTGATAATTCGTAAGTCGTATTTTCTTGCCATTCTGTCTAACTTGCTTGCCA
>RFJG01000021.1 GCA_003694965.1 Methanobacteriota archaeon
AAAAGAGAAATCACTTCCTTTTAGCAATGAATCATTTTCATTTTCCAGGCTAGCCACTATTGAATACCTATTAACCATTCCAGGAGGAGCAATTCCAACTATATATCCAGGAACTAAAAATGCATTTTTGAAATATTTGAACCCAGGAACAACCTCTTGCTTTTCATCATTTACTACTAAGTAATCAGCCGTTGTACAACCTCCTCCTTTTTGATCTAAGTTAAAAACTAAGTAAGAAAGAAACTTTGCAGTATCATTCAGCTTAAAACTTGGCTCTCTTGAATTATTTAAGTCTATTTTCATAGCTGCTGGGTAAGAGTCAGTATCTATCCACACAGGAGGGTCAAAGAGATCTCCATTTTGTAGTTTTTTTGAATTCTCCTCATGCATAGCTTTTAATTCATCTACTCCCTGTATTGCTTTTATCCCATGCTCTTTAAACAGTCTTGGGTTTAGCTTTATGTATTTGAACATAGTTGGCACATACTCCCCGTGGTATTTTGTGTGCCTTACTTTAACATACTTGTAAGCTTCTTTAACTAATCTGTTTATTTCTTGATCTCCTATCTTCTTCCTCAGATGCTCCATACTTACTTGGCAATAATTGTTAGAATCTAAATACCTTAATTTCTTCTCTTCCTGTGGCCCATATACTTGCTCCTCTACTCCATTAGGCCCATACACCACTTCTGCCCTTGCCTTTCTCTCAGTAAGAGGATTAAAGCTAATAGATGAGAAAGCTAATGCTGTTCCAAGAGCAACAGCCTTAACAAGCTTCTTGGCTTTTCTTGCCATAGCTTAATTAGGGTTGAGAGTGTTTATAAGCTTATGTGGTAGTTGGTGGTTAGAGGGATTATTAAGAAGAAATGCCGCGGGGCGGATTTGAACCACCGACACCTCGGTCTTCAGCCGAGTGCTCTACCGAGCTGAGCTACCGCGGCGACACAAGCAATAATGAGGAATAACATATATAAAGATAACTTACCTTCTGCCGACCTTTTCCATTAGCCTTATCCTTGCATCTCTCACGCGTTCTGCTCTTTTCTTTTTCTTGGCAAGCATTTCAACATACTTACTCAAGTAATCTCCCCCTATGCACTCCGCACATATGTTGAGGCCGAGGCTTCTCTTAAGTTCTTTCAATGGCAGGAAGGATATGCTGTCAACGCCAAAAACCTTCCCCATCTCCTCTACACTCAACAAGTTAGCGATAAGCTCCTCGTGAGTTTTCATGTTAACGCCCCTAAAACAAGGCCCTATTATTGGAGGGCACGTTATGCGGAGGTGTACTTCCCTTGCACCTGCATTCCTTACCATCCTGACAATCCCTTCTATCGTAGTTCCCCTCACTATGCTGTCATCAAATAGGACAACCCTCTTCCCTCTAAGGATGTCTTGTATGGCGTTGAGCTTAAGCCTAACCGCCTCTTCCCTCATCTCTTGGGTGGGCATTATGAACGTCCTACTGCTATACCTATTTTTTATGAGGCCCTCCCTATAAGGTATGCCTAACCTCTCAGCAAAGGCATTAGCAGCAGGCCTGGAAGTATCTGGCACCGGCACAACGACATCAGCATCTACTGGTGCTATGTCTGCCAGTGTCCTCCCGAATTCTTCTCTCACAAGATAGACAGTCTTCCCGTTTATTGTGGAGTCTGGCCTCGCAAAATAGATATACTCAAAGATGCAGTAAAACGGACTCTCAGCAACCAATTGATACCTTGAGAGCTTCCCATCCTCTACTATGGCAAACTCCCCACCCTTTATGTCTCCCTTAAACGGTATGTTATTGACATCCAAGGCCGTTGTCTCAGAAGCTATGCACACAAATTCCTCGTTCTCTCCCCATACAAGCGGCCTTATTGCCATACTGTCCCTGAAAGCAACCATCCTATGGTCTATCAGAGCTACAACAGAGAAAGAGCCTTCAAGAACCTCCATGAGCTCCTTGACGCCTCTTTTGATACTCTTCCCATTCTTCAAGTGCTCCAAAAAAACCTCGCTATCAGAGGAGCTATTAAAACTGTAGCCCCTCTCTTTCATAAAATCGCAGTAGTTGGCAATGTGCCCATTATGTGCTATGGCGTTCCCATATCCATCAAAAAGTGGCTGTACATCATTGATAGTAGTGGTTCCTTCTGTTGGATACCTCACGTGCCCTATTCCCTTGTGCCCAACAATAGCATCAACACCATCATTAAAAACAAAATTAACAAGGCCTAGCCCTTTTTTAACTCTTATCTCCTTCCCATCTGAGACTGCTATGCCAGCAGCATCTTGTCCCCTGTGTTGCAATGTAAATAATGCATTCACAAGAAGGGGTGCAACATCTGCCCCTTTCTTAGAGTAGATGGCAACTACGCCGCAGTCTTCCCCAATATTTTCTCCCATACATTCCATTTAGGGGCAACTAATTATAAGCTCCCCTTAGAAAAATATAAAAAACCTACTCCTCAACTCTCGCCCATGATCATATTACTTAGCAATGGTATAGGTTATGCAAGCGCTGAGAAAGCAGCATTTGACGCTGCTCTTGCTATGGCCGGCGTTGAGCACTACAACCACGTCCTCCTTTCTTCTGTTGTCCCGTTCAACTCAACAATAATAGAGGGAGTAAGCCCAAACGACATATACAGAGAAAGGGAAAGACTCGCCCCTTCTATGGTGGATGAGCTATTGGAGGAGCATGGCAAGATAGTCTACTCTGTTATGGCACACAGGACATCTTTGTCTATGGCATCCGTTGCTGGCATTTTAGTCTCTCCCAACCCATATGCTCCATTTATTGTAGAGGCCTCTTCCACAAGGGAGAATGATGTCCAAGAAGCTCTCATCTCTTCTGCTAAGACTATGCTAAGGAACAGGATGCAAGATTATTGTCCAGAAAAAGCAAACACATTAGTAGTAGATAAGGAACTAAGGGAACATTACAATGAGTTCATCATACGCATAGCAAGGGCGGAGAAAAAGCAGGGTATGTATTCTTCTGCTGTCTCTATTGCTCTTTTTATCAAGGAAAACACCACCATAGCTAAGGTAGTAATGCAAGACAAGAGGACAAGAGTAATAGCAAGAACGTGATGACCCACTCTAATTAGCTGCTTACTAGCATCTATATGCATGGATTCGGGCTTGCCCGAATCCCGACGAATAGATACAAAAGGAGGTTCGGAACCTTGGTTCCGTATGAGAGAGTTTGGGTTCCGCCTTTTCTAAAGGCGGAGATGCCTCCGCCGGGATTTGAACCCGGGCCACAGGATCCGCAGTCCTGTATTCTAATCCAGGCTGAACTACGGAGGCTGCTATAATTAATGTTAGTTGTGTTTAAAACTTTCTCCTTTAGTGCTCTTCTTTTTTAGGATGAAGTCATGGAGCTCTTCTGCTTCTGCACTGTCAAGGTCTCCTATGACAGCCTCGTAGCCAAGAGAACCGCCCGTATTTATTTTTAGCGTGCTAACATTGACAAGCCTTTCTCCGAGAGAGCTTGTTATTGCCGTGTCTGTTATGTTTGCCATGTTTATTTTCTTTTTCTCGTGGTTTATTATGCCTTTTTCATAGACAATGAAATTGTCATCAGTTGTATAGGCAAGAGTTGTCATCTCGTGAAGTTTGCCGTGGATTATTGGAATGAATAACAACAATGCCCCTAATGCAACAATATATGTTGATAATTCCGGGAAAGCAGACGATATTAAGTTAAGGTACCCAACAATGAGGAGAACCAGTCCAAAAACAAGATGTACTAAG
>RFJG01000022.1 GCA_003694965.1 Methanobacteriota archaeon
CTAGTAAGAAGGCCATACTCAACAATGTTAGGCCTGACAATGCAGCTATCTTGTTGAGTTGGTCCAATGAAAATCCAACATCCGAGAAACTCACAATCTTGGCAACCAATGAAATATCTAGAGAAGATGTGCTATTGTTGTATCCTCCATAGAATAGGAGGAATGCCACCACCGTAACAACGACGACGATAGTTGCTTTTGTGTTGCTTTCCATAAAA
Source organism: Methanobacteriota archaeon (assembly GCA_003694965.1). Taxonomy (GTDB): domain Archaea; phylum Micrarchaeota; class Micrarchaeia; order Anstonellales; family J096; genus J096. The sequence goes on from RFJG01000022.1 coordinate 219, forward strand.
CCTAGTCTCTTGGAGTCTTTTTAATACTTCCACTTACCTTACAACAGTTACTGTTGGCACATAGCTTGTGAAAAGAGCATAGTAGATGGCTGAGAGAGCAACGGCAGCTATGAATTGCATAACATATGACATTAGGGGGTACCTCCCCAAAATCTCAACAAATGAGTTTCCATAACCTTTATTCTTAACAGCCCAAGCTAACATATATGTTGCTAATGGCATGAACAAGAAACTATACGACCAAGGAGGCCTCATTAATAAGAAAGGAATTATGAAGAAAAGAGAGAGACGCCAATCCTTTCCTTCTCTCATCAACATACCAAGGGCTGCTTGACTGGCAACAAGTGTTATGGGGTAGTCCAAGAAAGCTATTGTTGGGTCCCATGGCGTTAGCAAGGCAAGTGGGAGGAGCCACTTAATGATGTTGCCCAAAAAGAAATAAGCCACTACCATCAAAACAAAACTGCCGAGTATCTCAAACCTGCCAATTAGAGAGTAGTAAAATAAGTTAACTAATATGGCAACAGCCGTTACTTCAATACCTCTTTTTACTAACTTGTCCTTGCTCCTGCTATGGAGGAAGTAGCCGAACAGCAAAGCAAATAGGGGCTCAGCCAACCTAGTCAAGAACCTTATTGTTGTCGGATTTATCGGGTCTAATAAAGCTATCCCGGCAAAGTGGTCTATGAACATTATTATTATGGCTACTCCTCTCAAGAAATCGAGGCTCCTTATCCTCTTTTTCACGCACCTATTAGAGCACCAACTTTTATAAGGAGTAATGTCTTATGCCACTACATGAAGAAGAAAGACCTTATGTTCGTTGCATTGTTAGTCATTATCGGCACATTAGCTTATGTCATAGCATTCGGCAACCCACTCAATAAAGCTCCTTCTGGAAAATACAGTTCTTTTGCACAATGCTTAACTGATAACGGCGCTGTTATGTATGGCACGGATTGGTGTCCTCATTGCAAGAACCAAAAGGCGATGTTTGGGGATGCCTTTGCCAATATCAACTATGTTAATTGCGACAACGACAAAAAAGCGTGTGAGGATGCTGGAGTACAGGGTTATCCTACTTGGCACATAAAGGGACAAGTACTGGTTGGAACGCAACCGTTGGATGTCTTAGCTAGCACAGCAGGCTGCGAACTCCCAAATTAGATTATCAGAGCGCTCCCAAATCGAGCGTATCCTCTTCTTTTTTATCCCCGCTTCCTGTTATGTGGGGGGATTTAACTCCTACAACGATGGCAGTTACGAGTATTTTGTTCTCCATACTTGGGTTGAGCCTAGCTCCCAATTTGACATCCGCGTTTTCATTAAAACTCCCAGTTATCCCTTCTGCTATCTTCACTGCATCCCCTATTGTCATGTCTTCTCCTCCATCTATGTGGATGAGGGCACCATGTGCCCCTGTATAGTCAACTTCTAACAAGGGGTTGTTGAGAGTACTCTTTATCGCATCCTCTACTTTCAAGGCTCCGCTTCCCTCCCCTATGGATATCATCGCAAGTCCTCCTTTGCCAACTATTGCTCTCAAGTCAGCATAATCCATAGGTATCAGAGACGGCATAACTATAGCATCAGATATTCCCTTTACTGCCCTGTTTATTATGCTGTCTGCCAATTCAAATGCTTTGTCTATTGGTAAGTTAGGGGCAATGTCCAATAACTTGTTATTGTCTATAACTATGAGGGTGTGGCATTCTTTGGAGAGCTTACTTATGCCTTCCACTGCCTTACCTATTCTTGACCTCTCCAATTTGAAAGGGTATGTTACGACTCCTATCACTATAGCTCCACTCTCCTTTGCTGCCCTAGCTACTATAGGGGCTGCTCCAGTTCCGGTGCCTCCTCCCATGCCTGCAGCTATGAAGACAAGTTCATTTTCGGAGACTGCTTCTTTTAAGAGGTCGTAATCAGCTTCTGCGCACTTCCTCGCCATAGAGGGCTCCCCGCCAGCACCAAGACCCTTTGTTATGCTCTTTCCTATGAGGACTTTCTTGTGGGCCTTAGCAACCTGTTGCAAGTGGAGCGCATCTGTATTGACCGCTATCGTCGTAGCGCTTTTTATTCCTGAGTTATAGAGCCTGCTAATTGCGTTACTGCCAGCTCCTCCAACACCAACAACTGCTATGCGCACCTCTCTCATAAAAAGCTATTGTCTATGCATATTAATAAGTTTTATGGTTATATTGTCTTTCTTATCTTCTCCTCCCTCTCCTTCTATTACTGTGTCCAATCTTGCTCTCTGAGAGGACGTCCCTCCTTATAGCTAAGTTTATGAAGAACATCACTACAAAGCCAAGCAATAGAAGAGCTACCTGCAAAACACCTTCTGAGCCTTCCATAACAGCTGATGCCAATACCAAAATTACTAGGGCTCCAACGATGCCGCTTATTGCCATAGCGACTCCTGCTCCTCCAACCATTATTTTCTTAGAGAGCCCAGAGCCTCTGAATATGTTGAGTTTTCTCAATACAAATAAGACTACGTTGATAATTGTTATGATTAGAGCCAAGGCGCTCAGTAATACCACCATAATCACTATAAAACACAATGCAGCCAAAGCTTGTTGTGCTTCTGGACTGAATAAACTTGCCATACACAACATATTACTTAGGGATTTATATTAGTTACTCCTTCGCTACTTCCTCAATGAGCAAGCAAGTTCTGGGAAGATGGCTGAAATTGTGAAAAATGGAAGGCATCTTTATAAACATTTCTTAGCTATGTAATGGCTACTCTATGGATGTTCTATCTGGAACATGACTGAGGTCTCAAGGGTCAAAAGGGAGGTTGAGGTTCTATTTACGACCTCGCCAAATTCCTTAAAATATCTATGCAGAGATCAACTCCAGTTGATCCTGCTGGAGGACACTGCTATCGGAGTTCGACTAAGGCATGCAAGTCTAAGGACTGCCCTTGTAGTCCTGGCAAAAGGCTGAGTAACACGTGATCAACCTGCCCTAGGGACGGGGATAACCTCGGGAAACTGAGGACAATACCCGATAGATGATTTGTGCTGGGATGCCTTATCGTCTAAATGGCATGGAAATTGGACCATCGCTGCCCTAGGATGGGATCGCGGAGGATTATGGTTGTTGGTGAGGTAACGGCTCACCAAGCCGATAATCCTTAGGGGCCATGAGAGTGGGAGCCCCCAGAAGGGCACTGAGACAAGGGCCCTAGCCCTACGGGGTGCAGCAGCCGCGAAACC
>RFJG01000023.1 GCA_003694965.1 Methanobacteriota archaeon
GCATAGAAGCCATCATCAAAATCAATGGCTATAGGTTTCTTTGAGAAGAGTTGCTCCAATGTTTCCCTATCAACAGAGATGGAACATGCTATATCCTTCCTGAAAACTGGCAGAAATGAAGGAGTTGGCCCCTTCTTTGTAAAGACACATAGCCCTTTCTCTCCTCCCTTGAATGACATGGTATATTTAGAAGCGACTCTTATGCAGTCCTTCTTCGTTAGTAGGGATAGGCCTGAAACCTGGAAACCAAGTGAGGCCGTAAATTCCTTAAACTCCTTGTCAAGAGACATATGCCCTTGTTGGGTATATGTGTTTAAAAGATATCGCAGGATTATTCTACACGCGCGGCTGTAGTCTAGCGGTAGGATGTGGGCCTTCCAAGCCCGAGACCCGGGTTCAAATCCCGGCGGCCGCATCCGCTTTTTAGGAAAAAGCGGAACCAAAAACTATCTCATACGGAAACTACGTTTCCGAACCTTCCTTTTGCGTATATCTGCCGGAGAGCAGCTAATTGAAGATGGCGACAGCCTATCTAGAAGTTTGGGTTCCGCCTTTTTTAAAGGCGGATTTGATTGAACTTTTGATAAAAGTTCAAAGGTTCAAATCTCTCCCGACTCACTTTGTTCGTCGGGTTATCACAAATTAGTTGCTCTCCAACAAATAGATGCAAAAGGAGGTTCGGAACCTTTGGTTCCGTATATGTTAGTTTTTGCCCGCTTTTTACCAAAAAGCGGGAAGCCCCCGGGGGGATTCGAACCCTCTTCTCGGCTTCAAATCTCTCCCGACTCACTTTGTTCGTCGGGTTATCACAAATTAGTTGCACTTATCACGAGAGCAAGATAGCCCCCGGGGGGATTCGAACCCTCGACCTGCCGCTTACAAGGCGGCCGCTCTACCGCTGAGCTACGGAGGCACAACCCACATAATAGTTGCATACTCTTAAAAAAACTTCTGGATTGTAGGACGCTAGGGCTATTTTGAAGAGATGTGGAGATGGGCGAAAAATTTTTAAATAATGCTCGTGTTCCTCCTATATGATGTGGGAATCATTTATAGAAGATGTGAAGCAGTATGTATTGTTTAGTGACAAGGCAGGGAGGAATGCAGCAACCCACAAGCCACTAGAAGCTGTAGCTTACTTAGCAACATTCGTAGGAGCCACTTCTTTGGTTACGGCGCTTTGGGTTCTTCTTGCTACAAATCTGATGGCCGCAGTTATAGGAGCAGTGGGCGCTTTTGTTATAGGCACCATAATGGGGACAATAATATTAGGCATAGGAGCTCTTTTTTTGGCAATAGCTGCAAAGATCGTCTCTGTTGACCTAAATGTAGGCGAATCATTTTCTTTGCTCGTCTTTAGCCATACACCTACCTTCCTAATACTATTCCTCGGAGCAGCATTTGCACCACTCTTAGCATTAATTGGGATTATAATGTTAATCTCTCTCTACAACTTGTGGAAAGGGATTTCCTCTGCTGCTAAGGTTGATGGAGTCAAATCTGCTATTGTCATTATAGTGGATGTTGTTCTGGGAATTGGTGTTACGTTTGTTTTGGACTTGTTGTTAGGAGCTGCTATAATGGGTCTTGTTGGAGGTCTAGGTGCAGTAGCAGTAGCAACAGCATAAACCTTTCCACCTCCCTTTTATTTTTTTCCATCCTACTACGTTAGAGGTGATTCTATGGTTAAAAGACAGCAAAGGTCAACTTCTTACAGGAGAGTTGCTAGGAAGACAGCAAAAGGGACAAATCTCGTAAAGGTCAAAAGAGAGGATAAGCATAAGGCAAGCTGCGCAGTGTGTGGCAAGGAATACATAAAAAAGAAAGCAAAAGTTAAGAGCAGTAGAAGGCCGCAAAGAATGTATGGGGGACAGTTGTGTAGCAATTGCTTGGCAGATGTCCTCAAATACAGGGCAAGGCTTAACGAATCAAAGATAAAGCAAGAGGAGGTTCCATTAATATACCTAAAATATGTGGTTGGATGAAGATAGCTATATCTGGTTTTACAGGAACAGGCAAGACAAGCGTTGCTAAAAAACTCTATGAGCACTTGAAGGATGAGATGGAAATAGAGTTGTTGGCACCTACTTTCAAGGATGTAATAGAAAGCCTCGGCATAACATTGGAGGAGTATGAGAGGAAAGCAGAAGAAGATCACTCAATAGATAGGAAGTTTGATGAAAAAATAAGGGAGATGTTCTCTTCTCAAGGCAATGCAATACTTGCCAGCTGGTTAGCTATATGGTTAGTAGAGGCTGATATGAAGGTGTTCTTGCACGCTCCCTTGGAGGTAAGAGCTCAGAGAATGGCTGAGAGGGAAGGTCTATCTATGGAGGAGGCAATTGAATACATAGAAGAAAGGGATGCTCGGAACAGGAAAAGGTATATGGAGGTCTACAACATAGATATAGATAAGTTCTATGAACTGGCAGATATTTCAATAAACACGGCCTCCTTCTCTATTGATGAAGAGGTTTCTCTCATACTCAAGGCACTCAACCACAGAAAAGATTAAAAATTGTTTCCCAGAAAGATGGTTCCTATGGTTTTAGCAAACTGTCAAAGATGCTCAAAAAAAGATTGGAACATCGTTAAGTGCAATTACTGCGGCAAGCTCGTATGCAACAGCTGCCTTAAAACTATGAAGCACGTAAGAAAAAGGCACATCTCCAAGCTCTACATATGTAAGAGTTGCTGGACAGCCTTGCCAATGAGGAAGAAGTATAGGCACAACATACCTGTTGAGATGTGATTACTCTTTTGCAAGCTCCTCGTATGCCTCATATAGCAACTCCTTGGTTTTTTCTATGCCTATACAGGAGTCAGTTATTGAGACGCCTTTTAGGAGGGGTGCTTGTCCAATATCTTGCCTGCCAGGATTTATATTTGACTCTAGCATAACGCCAGCTATTGGCAACTTGCCTTTTATGTGATCTACAACAGCTCGCAACACATCTCCCTGTCTCTCGTAATCCTTGTTGGAGTTGCCGTGGCTACAATCGACTATGACCTTGTCTATGAGGTTGAAGGAGGAGAGCTTGCTTGATGCTCTTTTCACGGTCTCTGCATCATAATTAGGACCATCTGAACCGCCCCTCAAGATAAGGTGGCCATAAGGGTTTCCCTCAGTGTGGAATAGCTCAACCATGCCATCCCTATTTATACCTATGAACTGGCTCTCCTTACTAGCTGCCCTTATGGCGTTTATGGCAACCCCTATGTCGCCAGATGTGGAGTTCTTGAAACCGACAGGCATTGAAAGGCCGGAAGCGAGCTCCCTATGGAGTTGGCTCTCAGAAGTCCTAGCCCCTATTGCTGCCCAAGAAACTAAGTCCATGAGGTATTGCGGAGTAAATACCTCCAAAGCCTCTGTGGCACAAGGGAGGCCGAGTTCATTAACCTTTAGCAGGAGTTTCCTAGCCAAGTAGAGGCCCTTATCTATCTTGTAGCTTCCATCTAAATCAGGGTCCTTTATGAGGCCCTTCCAGCCACTAACTGTCCTAGGCTTCTCAAAATATGTCCTCATAACAACAAGTATCCTATCTTTAACCTTTTCAGCAATATCTGCCAACATCGTAGCGTATTCGAGGGCTTCCTCAACATTGTGTATAGAGCAAGGCCCAACTATGGCAACTACTCTACCATCCCTTCCTGCCAATATGTCCTCTATCGCCTTCCTGCTCTTCTCAACAACACTGGCTTGTTTCTCTTCTAATGGAAGTTGCTCTGCAAGCTCTTTTGGAGTTATCATCTTTCTTACCTCCACTATCCTTGTATTGTGAACCTTCTTTAATATCTTGCTAAGTTGCTTTCCCATAAAATGACAATGTTGATAATATTTTAAATAATGATATCATATATGGATTATTGTGTTTGTCCTGTGGTTCCCCGGCGGATAGCCAAAGACAAATACAGCCTCCTCTACAGCGAAAAGCTCCTTCAAGTAATCAAAGTTGTCAAAGACGGGCTCAAACGAACCCTGCTTAGGAACAACACCATAAAAGAAATTCAAATACTTGAGAGTTCTCTTTTTGGGAGTTATCGCAAAAATAGAGAGGCCTGGCCTTTGCCTCGATATCTTGGAGGGGGTTGTTCCGTGGACTGTTGGCGCTATTATGTCGCACTTATACCTCTCAGCTATCTTTATGGCTGATTTGGCCATCACATCCTTGATGTCCTTTTTCTCCACCTCAAAGCTTTTTAGCTTCTTCTCTGCCTGCATTACTGTCTTCTCCATAACCCTTAGAGCATTGAGGGGGTAGTTGCCAACAGCAGTCTCTCCTGAGAGCATGAGGCAATCTGCCCCTTCTATGACGGCAGTGTATACATCATTAACCTCCGCTCTTGTTGGCATGGGATTATTGACCATGCTCTCCAACATCTGTGTAGCTACTATGACTGGCTTCCTCTTATGTTTAGCCTTATTAATGATATCCATCTGCAATGAAGGAACTTGCTCTTCTGGCAGTGATAGAGCGAGGTCCCCTCTTGCCACCATAACGCCATCCGCCCTTTCTATTATCTCATCCAAATTCTTAACAGCATCAACACTCTCTATCTTGGCTATGACTATGGAGTCCTCACCTAAGAGTTTCTTAAGTTTAGATACATCCTTGGCATCTCTCACAAAGGACTGGGCAACGGCATCAAAGGATTCTTTTTTTATGAACCTTATGTTCCTCTTGTCTTCCTCTCCTATTGAGGGCAATGGAAAATCCTTTCCCCTGAGCACAAGGGATTTCTTAGGTTTTAGGACGTGTTGGTAAAAAAAAAAAAAAAATGGCTCCCCTCCATCTACAACGACTATGAATGTAAGTAAGCCATCATCAACCAAAAGGACATCTCCTTCCTTGGCGAGCTTTGAGAGGATGGCCTTCTCATCAACGGGCAACTCCTCTATCGAAAATGTTTGGCCTTCCTTTACTATTATGGGTTCCTTGTTCGTTGTCCTTATCTCCGGTCCTTTCAAATCTGCCAGGGTTGTTATGGGCTTCCCAAGCTCTTCTTCAACATCCCTTACCATTGAAAGCCTATTCTTGTGCTCCTTGTGTTCTCCGTGAGACATATTTATGCGCGCTATATTGGCATAAGACAGGAGTTTCTTGAGCTTCTCATAATCGTCTGTTGATGGACCAAGCGTTATGACTATCTTCGTTTTCCTCAATGCCTTCATAAATGAGTTGACGCTACAAGCTTTTTAAATTAGGGCGTATAACTTTATGGCATGCGCAGAATATCCTGGCCCCTATACCTAACTGCATTGGTAGTTAGCATAATAATATTTTTCAGCGGTTTCTATTTCGCTAGCTTAATTGAGCAGAGTGTTAAGTTAGACATGAAATCA
>RFJG01000024.1 GCA_003694965.1 Methanobacteriota archaeon
CCGCAACAGAGACTCCTCCCTTGTCTATTGTATTGTTGTCCAGCTCTTTTTTAGCGAAACCAAAGATTAGTTCCTTCTCCTCCCTTTTCTTAAGTTTCTTAACAGCATTATAGTACTCCCAGAACTCATTTGATTGTGTCGTGAACCTTGTTATCCTCTTTGCTGAGGAGTTGTGGCAGTCTCCCACAAGGGGGAGCTTAAATTCACTTTTCAAGCTCTCCATAAGGACAAGACCAGCTGAAAATGCTATGTCTTCTGTTGTTTCTGGAGCTCTACTTAATAAGCATATACAACTATCACCAAAAGAGAGTAAGCTTGCTTTTGCTTTGCCATATCTGGCTTCGCTATATGAGAATAATGAGCTCTTCTTCCCTTTACCCTCCATAATGGCATTTATCGCCTTCTTAACTTCGCTCTTAGATGTGAGGTTAAAATCGTGTGTTGCAGTCCCGTGTATTGTCATGCTGTTCTCCACCTTTTTTGCCAAGTAGCTCGGGAACCTACTGCTACCGACATTCCCGAACGGCCCGAAGTGGAAGTAAGGTATTGTTATGAGCGCCTTCTCTTTTCCATTCCCTACCCTTAGTCCTCCTATGAGTGTTAGCGTCTTTTTCCCTATTTTGTCTATTATTTCCTCAAACCCCTTGCTCTCATAGAACCAATTTGAGAAGAAGGAGCTCGCAACATTCATTATGGAAATGCCGTATTGTTTTTTCAAAGGAGCATTAACTATCTGTAATCCAAGAAAGCCGACTCCAGCAACAAACATGGAAGCTAGTATGAAATCATAAGATAGCTCCCTATAGCTTATTCCAGACCTGCCAAGTAGGGCTACGCTGAAGAAGGAGCTAATGACTAGGCTCGTAAGGAGTGCATGTTTAGTGTTGTTGGAGAGGAGAAGGGCTCCATAAAAAGTAACTATGAGGACAAGAGGCAAGGTTATCGCAAGGCTCTCCTTTGATAACATCTCCCCAGTAAAGAACTGTGCAGTTAGCAAACTTATTGTAACGACCAAGCTGCCCAACATTGCTATGAGGACGCCGTGGCTAACTAGGTATCTCTTGACCATTATCCTCCACAGCGTTATGAATACAAATGATGGTATAAGTGTTGCGAGAGCGAGCTTCACAAATGCTATCTTCGCCTCAACTCCCAATAGGAATGCAAGCCCGGATCCCACTAATGGGATGAGTAATAGAATGCTAAATAGTAATTGTGTATCTGAAATAAATGAGGCATAATGCGTGAATTTGAGAGCAGTGTCTATGCTCTTACTTTGTTTAACCATCTAACCTACCACTTGCTCCGCGCTTCCTACTTCTCTTTTCTATAGCTCTGTGGAGTTCATTGACATTTCCGAGGAATTCCTTACACACCTCTTCAAATGCCACCCCTCTTTTCGTCGCTATTTTCATGAGCTCTAATGTTATGTAGCGGAGTTCTGAATTAGCTGAATATAGCTCTTCAAATTCTTCTTCCATGGTTTTATTTGTGTGGGAAGGCTTTTTATTCCTTATCTCCTTCTTTCCATCTCCCTATTCAGGACTTCTTGGAACACTTCTTTCGGTATGAACCTCCTACCGCCAATCTTGTAGTGGGGGATCCTTCCTCTATCCAACCTCCTCTCAAAGGCATTCCTGTTTATCTTCACGCCGTTCTTTGAGAGTTCGTTTATTGCCTCTGTTACTGTGTAGTAATTCTTTTCTATGTGGACGAGGCTGTCCAGGACTTCTCTTGGTATGAACCTCTTGCCGCCGATTTTCACGGAGAGTATGGCACCCTTTTCTATCCTTCCTATGAATGCCCTGTAATTTATTTTAGGTTCATATTTCCTATACATATCATAGGCTTCTCTTATTGTGTAGTATTTCTCATTCAATGATACAAGGTGATCGAGAATTTGCTGCGCTATGTATCTCTTCCTTCCGACTTTAACAGAAGGAATGGAGCCTCTTTCTATTCTACCGCCAAATGCCCTGAATGAGATTGAATACCCTCTTTCCCTCAAATAATCATAAGCTTGTTGGAGGTCGTAAAGACCTATGGTGTCAAGGCTCTTAGAGCCCTCTTTCCTATAGAGAGACTCGGCCATCCTAATTACCTTGGAGACTGCAGAAGCTACTTTCCTCTGCTTGGGGACCTGCTTTATGTAGGCCTCTGGCTTGAGTGATAAGTATTGCTCTACGACGGCATCTTCCAATTCTTTTTCAATGGCGGTTATTTTTTTCCTTCCCACATTTATCACCTTTTTGATACACTAATATTCTGTAGGGGGATATTTATAAACCTAACCCCCAACCCACACATTCTAACATTCTGGCAGTGTTATTCCGACTGCTTTTGCCTCATCGCACACATTTTTCTTCCAACTGCCCAGGTAGCAGTCTTCACATTTGCTATATAGCGTTGCGTAGTAGCTGCTGGCTGCATATGCATCATGTTTTCCGTGCCTTGATGCGAAGGCGCTCATAAAACTACCAATGTCTTGTGCGCTACATCCTACTCTGTTTGGCATGAATACGTAGCCTGCTCCGTTCTGTGTTCTTTTGTATTCGCAACACATAGCTACAGCATCTCCATTCATCTTGTTGCAATCGCCTCCGCTGTTCTTTAGGCTCTCAAATGTTGAGAAAGCTCTTTGTGAATCTCCGCCAGCTACTTCAAATGATATGAGCAATCCCATAGTCTGTCTCAACTCACTCCCAGTTTTACCTCCTTGTGCTACTATTTGGGAGTTCCTCAAGGCCTTCTTAAACTTCTCTGCAAAAATACAAGTTGCATCATCTACATTGAATGGGTTAAATTTGTTGCCACCGCATTTCTTTACCTCTGCTGGCATAGAGGATGGATTATAAGCATAGCCTGGCTTGTATGCAAACCCATAGAGGCCTGCACCAACCACTTTACATTCATTTCCTTGTCCATTTTCAGTGCAACTGCTGCCATAGGTCCTCTTAAGGATTCCACAACCAGCCTGTGTGTAAGCTAC
>RFJG01000025.1 GCA_003694965.1 Methanobacteriota archaeon
CCTCCAAGGCAGCACGTTCGACGTGTCGCAAAGCAGGTGAACGAGGAACGGGGACGGGCACAGACGACGAACGCCTCGCTCTAATAAGAGAGACTGCCAAGCTCTCTCCTACTTATATTGATGTTGAACTCTCAATAGGAGAGGAATTGCATAACCTTGGCAGGGCCATAAAAGAAGGTGGGACAAAACTCATAATATCTCACCACGATTTTGAGAGAACTCCATCATATGAGGACTTGTCTTCAATTGTTGAGAAGCAATATGCCTATGGGGCAGACATAGCAAAGGTTGCTTGCATGGGAACTTCTATGGCAGATAATGTCAAGGTTTTCAGGCTCATAAGCGACAATGTGGCAAGAGGCAGGGAGGTAATAGGTCTTGTTATGGGGCGCTATGGAAAGCTCTCAAGGGTTGCCTCTCCTATGTTGGGCGCTCATCTTACATTTGCCTCTCTCGAGAGTGGCAAGGAGAGCGCTCCTGGACAACTCTCAATAGATGAGATGAGAAGAGCATATGAGCTCCTCTCATAATCAAGACAGCTGATCCTCTACCGCTATCCCATACTTTGCCTTGACACTCTCCATGTCCTCCACCTCTATCACATCAACATTGTATCTGGCTTTCCTCAACTCCTCTGCATAGCTTACACAACAGCCGCAGTTGGGGTTCTTGTATAATGTTATCTTTTCTCCACCACTAACTTGACTACTACTATTTCCACCGAGTAATACCCAGGCACTGAGAAGGGCAATAGCGAGCACCACTACTACTGTCTTAATATCCACATAAATCACCGACAAGGAGCCTCTGAAACCTTTTAAAAGAAATTGTGTGAAACTGGTTTCTTCTTAGTTATCAACTATGGGCTCAACACTCCCATAGCTATCACAAGGAAAAATATGGCATCAGTAAAGAGAAGTGCAAGAGGCGTGAAATGGAACTTGTCTATGTCTATGCCGGAGAGTTTCTTGTCCTTTTCCTTTTTCCATTTCTTATAGAAGAGGTTTTCTACAGCTCCCACAACAAGTGGTGCCACAGCTATAGCTATGTATGAAGCGACAACGATTGTTAGGTTATCTAGGAGTATGCCATATAGGCCTATGAAAAAGGCAAGAGCCACCATAGAGATGTTGAGTCTCAATGCCATTAGGGGTGCCTTGTATTTCTTGAGCTCTCTCCTCATTATTCCAACAAAGAAAATAGAGAGTAGAAAAGCTACTCCAGATGCTATCGCCACCCCAACAAGCTGCCAAAGAGAACTCAATTTAGGACTCAATATAATAACATATGAGAGTTCAACGCCTAAGGAGAAGCCCATGGCAAGAGTGCTAAGTGCTAACAACTTAGCAGAGAGCTTATCCTTGCCCAATAATGTCTCCACTGTCCTGAGGGCAAATTCAACATCTTTCTTAATGGCCATAGGCACATCATAGCAGCAACTCTTTTTATTGGTTTCCTACTCCTTTATTTTATGGCAGGTATTGTTGAGGAGCCTTTGACAACCCCTCCGTTGGTTCTTGTTGAGAGGTTCTTAGATTCAGTTTGCAAGAGCAGGAGTGTTCTAGATAGGCTTTCCTCATTGCCGGATTTTATTTTTAGCAGAGAACTCACATCCAATAGTTACTATTTACTTGTGAGAGAGCTCTATATTGCGATGCTCAAGCTATATGCTACTGGCCAACACTATGTTTGTTTGGATGTTTGCAGGAAGATAGTAGAGGTTCTTGTAAGGAAAGAGCTTTCCATAAGTTTGGACGAGGATTTGTGGGCAATAAGGAAGAAGCTCAACTCCCTCCAATGGCCACCTACTAAGAAGGAAGAGGCCCTGGATATATACAACATAGGCAATGAGGCAATCCATTTTCAGAGGGAGAAGTTGTGGAAAAGAGCCTCTCAACACTCACATTTTAGGAAGGAGGAGGTAAGGGAGAAGCTTTCCAGGACATTCCCTGAGGAGAGAGTTGAGGATATAGCGAGGGCAGTCCAAGGCGTTAGTGGCATAGACAAGCTAGTAATTGAGACGATGGATAAGACGATAGAGCTTGCTAATTTCGTTTTTAGTCGTAAATAGTCGTAATGAGCTTCGCACTTAATATAAACCTACTCTTTCCTTAATATACATTATGTTATCACATAAGCCATTGATATGTACGCTTAAAGTGCCAGATGTAGTAAGCAAGCCAACAAGACAGGGAAGGAAAACAAGGACAATGGTCCTAACGGATAGGTCTTGTGGCACTACTTACATGTATAAGGTAATAAATCCAGAGCTTAGATTGAAAAAGGAGACTGCTCAGGAGCTAGTTTTCTCTATGAGTGTATATAGGGAGCTCTTGCGCAACGCAGGGATAAGAGTGCCATCATCAACATTTGTATTTACTGCTGACAACAGGACAGTGCTGAACAGGGGGGATGTCTCGTTTATCGTAGAGGAGCTATCCACATTCGTTGGAAATGGAAAGGATGTGTTAGATGAGATAGCAGAGGTTAAGAGTAAGGCAGAACTCTCAAAGCTTTACATATCTCTGCTTGAAACAATATACAAAGCTGTTTCTTCAGAAACTTCTCCTCGTGATGTGAAAGCCGGCATAATGCTCAATAGCCACCCGTCTAATTTTGTTAAGGTGGGCGCAGAGTGTTTTTATGTTGATTTCTTTGCTCCTATGTTGAGGTCAAATGATAACTCCTTAAGACTTGCAGCTAAGCTTGAAGGAATAAGTGAAGAACAGGCTAATTTTATGTTTTCCGACAAGAGGGGCATATTCATTGTTCCGCTTATTGAGGCATCTCTTGCCAAGCCAGAAGCAACAAGATTCTTGGGCGGCCTAACACTCTCCTTCCTTAATTACAGAGGAGAGAAGCTAACCTCTCAATACTTGGCAGAGACTATGAGGAGATGCTATGAGAATATAGGCTTCCTAAGTGGCGAGCAGTTGAGAATACTAAGAGAGGCATCTCAATCAATATAAACCCTTTCCCTCTTTTTTCTTCATGGATGGATTAGTAGCAAGGATATGTAATTGCACTAAGTGTCCCTTGGCAGAGACGCGCAACACCGTCGTTGTTGGTAGGGGCAACAAGGAAGCATCTCTAATGTTCATAGGAGAGGCCCCAGGAGCTAAGGAAGATGAAACTGGCCTCCCATTTGTTGGTAAGGCAGGCACTATGCTCTCCACCTACCTATCTAGTGTTGGGATAGATGAGTCTTCTATCTACATAGCAAACATCCTCAAGTGCAGGCCGCCCAATAACCGCAACCCAAAAAAAGACGAGATAGAGATGTGCACTCCTTGGTTAGTAGGGCAAATAAGAGAGATCTCCCCCAAGATAATATGCACTCTTGGTAACTACGCTACCAAGTTCATACTTGCCAAGGGCAACATAGCAGCTATGTCTACCATAGATGGGATCTCCTCTCTCCACGGCAAGCCTATCAATATGGAGCTCTTCTCCAAGGAGCTTATCGTTTTTCCTCTCTACCACCCAGCGGCCATAATATACAATAGGGCTCTCAACGACGCTATGGAAAGAGATATGTTGGAGTTGGCCAAGTTGCATAAGGAGACAGTTAGAGGTCCTGTTAGTTAATTTTATAATCTTTGGCATTCTACCTTCTATATGGCATCTATGTTGATTAAGGCAGCCGGAGCCGTAGTTGCTCTTTTCATAGTCGTTACTGCCATTATGGCACTCCTTAACATGTGCCCGCCCAGTGGCCCTTGGCCTATGCCTCCTTGGTGCTCCCCTTCTAGTGGGGTAATATTACAACAGGCAACTCAGCAAGCAACCAATACAACTGCTAACGCTCCTACATTACAATCACTCTCAGATGTTGATAAGAGCTATGGTTTCAATTACCTATCAAAAGAGGATATCGATGACTTCTTTTCAAAACCTGCCTTCTTCATAACTTGGACTAATGATAGGAGTGTTCTGACGAGGTTGGGCGATGTTGATGTGTTGTGGAGGGTAGAGTGGTTCAAGCACGGCAAACTCTCCGATATAGGGGAGAGGATGGCATTCTACCATAAGAATGGCATCCATTATGTGGGGGCCCAACTTGTCTCTTCCAGCCAGAACGATAGAGAGGGCCCTATATTGGATAAGAGCATGGCAACCATCTCTCTTGATGGAGAGCCAATAGAGTATGTCAAGCCTGGCATGGCAGCTTTCTCTAAGCAGTATTGGATGAACATACTCTCCCCTAAATGGCAGAGCCTTCTCTTCAATATGTCTAAGCAGCTCATAGATGCCGGAGTAGAGGGGATAGTTTTTGATGAGCCGCAATTCAACGCAGGTGTAATAGACCATGGCGGGACATTCGATAATTATAGTATGGAGGGTTTTAGAGAGTATCTTGCGGAGAGGTTCAGCAGTTCAGAACTCTCAACCTACTTCAACATAAGCGATGTTGGCAGTTTCAACTTTGCAGACTACATAAAGAACAATAACTTAGAAGATAAGTGGAACAAAAAACCATACATCCCCATAACGAGGGAATTCTACAAGTTTGAGATAAATGCTGGGGCATCAGTTATGGAAGAGCTTGCAAGGTCAATAAAGGACTATGGCAAGAGAGCTGGCCATTACATACTTTTCTATGAGAATGCAGGCGTTGACTATAGCTCCCTTACGCAGAGGAATAGGGAGGCGGATGCTCTTGTCAATGAGATGTTTTATTTTATGGGCGACGGTCCTTCTCAAAAAATATCAACAATAGCAAAGCTTGCTGAGCCCATGTTTAAGCACTACATTTTCTTGGCAGAGGTGTCCAACGACAAGGGGGAGGTGCCAAAACAGACTAAGAATTTGTTCAAATATATCTTTGCAGATGCCTATTCTTCAAAGGCTAGCATCATAACAGACGGCGATGGCTTCATGTCTATGCATAATTGGAATTATGACAAAGAGAGAATTAGCTATGATGTTGATGAAGCCTCCAAGTACATAAGGTTTGCCCAAAACAACAGCAAGCTCTTCTCATTGCATGAGCCGGCGGATGTTGCAGTTGTCTCCTCTTACCCATCAAGGATGCTTTATGAGAACTTACTCCTGCCAACTAGCGGCTACCGCTGGGAAGGGGGCAACCTCAAAGGAACGATAGAGGCACTCGTGGATAATGAGGTTCCATTCCACGTGCTGCAGTCTGGCGATGGCTATATGTTCAACGACAAGCTAACAGAGGAGGCTCTCTCCAATTACAGCCTCGTAATATTGCCGTCAGTCATCGCAATCAGCGAAGAAGAGCTTAGCAACCTCCATTCCTATATTGAGAAAGGTGGCAAGGCGATAGTCATAGGTAATTTTGCGATGTATGATGAGAGAGGAACTCCTCTAACCAGCAATCCATTCTCATCAATCAAGGAAGGTGAGAACAGCATTGGGAAAGGAACGCTCTATTTAGTTAGCTCTCCCATAATGCAGAACTACCACTACAACACAGCAACTTGGAAGATAAGGGGGCCAAGGGAGAAGAGCGAGGAGCTTGCATCCCCTCTAATGAAAATAGTTAACCGCTACTATGAATCTCCCATAAGCTCAGATGCTCCGAACACAGTCAACATAAGGAGGTATGTTGACGGCAACAATATCGTCTTACACATAGTCAACTACGACTTTGATCAAGTGAGGGATTCATTCAAGCCGAGCAAGCAGTTTACGATAACAACTGAAGGAGCTTTCTCCAAGGCAACACTCTACCAATTTGATGGGGCAACCATAAAACAGTTGAGCACATCAATAAATGGCAATGCAACAACAGTGACAATTCCTCCTCTCCTAGCCTATGACATAGTTGTCTTGGAGCCTTAGTAAGGGTAGTGCAGGATGGCATAGCTTTATATAATGCTCCCTACCCTAATATGCTGCTAGCTTTTAGCTAAGCACGGTTAGGATGTGAGTAGAATGTCTAAGAAAGTGTATGTAGGAAACCTTCCTTGGAGCACCAAGGAAGATGAGCTTAGAGAACTCTTCTCCTCGTATGGAGACATAGAGGAGGTTGTTGTAATAAGGGATAGGATGACCGGAAGGTCTAAGGGCTTTGGCTTTGTAACCTTTGCCAACGACGAAGATGCAGATAAGGCCATCTCAGAGATGGACGGCAAGGAAGTCGGCGGTAGGAACATAAAGGTAAGCGAAGCTAGGCCAATGGAAAAGAGAGACTAAACTCTTTTCTTTATCTCTTGTATTCTGTTTATTTTTTATTTGCTTTACTTTTTTAAATCCTCCCATCTACATCCCATTATGATTGTTTATTTTATGAGGCACGCCCATGCCATTAGGAAGGACGGCATAACGAACGAGGATGAGGGATTATCCCCTCTTGGTATTTCCCAGGCATTGTCAACCGTACCCCTCATCAGGTCCCTCAACATAACGAGCGTTGTTTCCAGCCCTTATAGGAGGGCAATTGAAACAGCTTCTATAATATGCGATGCTTTGCCAGAGCTTGAATTCTCTGTTGATAGCAGGTTTGCTGAACTCTCACTTGGCACATTGGAGGGCAAGAAACTCTCAGATGTCAAGAAAGAACTCAACATTAATATTAGCAAGAGAGAGCTCTTATTCAAGGAAGCCTCTTCCATAACCTCTAATTATGGCGTTGAAAGCTACGATAATGCAGTGGCGAGAGTAGTTGACGGCATAATGCCACTCCCTACCAATACTCTTGTCATAACACACGGAGAGGTAATAAGGAGCCTGCTCTCTCATACCCTAAAGAACAACAGCCCATTGAGAAACAACTACCAAGTAGCTCATTGCTCCATACACGTATACAACAAGCAGAGTCTATCCTTCCATCCTCTTAACAACTAAAGCAGAGGCAAGCTACCTCCAACCGAATAGGGCTCTATTTATTATGCTCCTCCTTATAAAATAGCAATTATCGAACTTCTTTTCTATGCTATGTTCAACATAGTTGAGCACTCTCATCTCTTTTTCTTCTTTCAGCACATCTATGGTGGCATTAACGAAACTATCCTTTATGTCGAACTTCTCTGTTGATGCCATCGCATATACGAGGGCCACAATAAGCAAGCCTCTCTTGTCTCCGAACCTGAACTCGTGCCATTCTCTTGGAACATTTCCTATCTGGAAGAACGGGTAGAGATGGCCGTCTCTCCAGAATTTCGGGAAAAAGAAATCAACATAAGTAAGGCCGTCTATACCCATAACAAAATTCCTTGGGGCGCTGTCTAAGAGTATGTTGGACCTTATGTTGTCTTTAGTATTATTGTAATTTACTGCCCTCATTAGAATTTCAAGCAGTTCCTCATACAAGGATACTGCTGTGCCCCTGTTAAGCATGTTCCTCTCCAACATCCCCGAGAGGTCCACTCCCTCATCAACCAACAAGGATAGTTCTTCTATGATGTACTTGTCACTATCTCTTAATGGGTTCAAGCTTATGTTCGTTGCCGTTTTTACTCCTGCTGTGTTAAGCCCTTCCATGTAATCTCTCATTAATCGTATGAGTTTTTGCGCTTCCCCAAGACTCATATTTATGTTTTTTCCGAGAGCTTTGTATACGTAGTAGTTTCCTGAGTAGTGATACACCACGGGAGTTGAGTTGCTTCCTTCTCTAAGTTTCTTGACTCGCATTTTTTTGACGATCTCTCTTTCTTCTGCCATAGATGTTGCTTCCATAGTTGTAACCTCTGCCCCTTGCCCACATATCATAAGCATAAACAATTTTATATAAGGCCTTCCATATTTAATTATGGAAGCTAATATATACCTTATTGGATACATGGGCGTTGGCAAGACAAGTGTCGGCAAGGAACTCTCTAAGAAGATGTCATTAACTTATGTGGATACTGACGATGTTGTAGTTGAGATAGCAGGCAAGGACATACCATCCATATTCAACGACGATGGGGAGATAGCATTCAGGGAGCTTGAGATAGAGGCTGTCAAGAGAGTCTGCTCCAAAAAAGGTTGCGTTGTCTCTCTTGGAGGGGGTGCTGTCCTCAACTACATTAATGTTCTTCGCATGAAAAAAACTGGCACTGTTGTATTGCTTAAGGCAAGCCCTGAGGAGATAGTTAGGAGGTTAGAGGGAGACGGCTCCAGGCCACTCCTCAACGGCTTAACTAACGACGAGAAAATAGCAAAGATAAGGGAGATGCTAAGCTACAGGGAGCCTTTCTATGAGAGAGCCGCTGATGACATAATTAATACAGATGGGAAGACAGTTGATGAGATAGCCTCTAAGATTATGGCAGTGGTAGCATGACGCTCCTCAAGCTTTTGGCAAGGTCTTCATCGCTCAATGGCACAATAGTAGCCCCTCCTTCCAAGAGCTACACACATAGGGCGGTGATATGTGCATCTCTGGCAAGCGGTACTACAACGATAAGGGAGCCCCTTTTTTCAGACGATATAGAGGCGACATTAGATGCATCTAGGGCAATAGGTGCCAACATAGTCAAGGCAAATTCCAAAGAGATAGTAATAGAGGGTGTTGGCGGCAAGCCAGCAATAAGGGAGGAGAAAGTGAATTGCAGGGAGTCTGGCTCAACTGCGAGGTTTTTCTTGCCAATAATGGCGTTGGCTGATGGGGAGATAGTAGTTACGGGGAAGCCGGGCCTCAGGAGGAGGCCCATATCAGAAGTCCTCAGAGCGATGGAGGGACACGGTATAGCATACTCCTATCTAGGAGAGGAAGGGAAGCTCCCAGTCAAGATAGGGGGCAAGTTGAGGGGCGGAGAGATCAGTATAAGAGGAGATGTTAGCTCTCAATACATTACTGCACTTATGTTTGCATTGCCATTAGTTGAGGAGGACAGTGTCCTAAGGATTACAACAGAGTTGCAGTCAAGGGATTACATAGACATAACGATGGATGTGCTATCTAAGTTTGGCATAGTTATTGAGAACAGAGACTACAAGGAGTTCATCATCAAGGGAGGCCAGCAATACAAGGCAATTGATTACAGGGTTGAGGGAGACTACTCCTCGGCTGCCTTTTTCTTGGTTGGGGGAGCTATTGGAGGCAATGTCAAGGTAGAGAACTTAACTAAGAACTCTAAGCAGGGAGACAAGGCAATTGTTGACATACTTAGAGATATGGGAGCATCTACGCATGTGGGCGATGACTATGTTGCAGTCTCTAAGAGCGAGCTCAAGGCAATAGATATAGATGCCAAGAACATACCAGACCTAGTCCCTATATTGGCCATACTCGCTTCACAGGCAAGCGGCACAACAACTATACGGAATGTTGAGAGGCTAATAATAAAAGAGAGCAACAGGCTTGAGGGGACGATAGAGATGGTCAAGGCATTTGGAGGAACAGCTAGCTATGATGGTGAGAAAATTTCCATACAAGGGCCTGTCCATCTACGTGGCAGTTCTCCCAATACAAGAGGGGACCATCGTTTTACGATGTCTGTAGCTATAGCAGCATTAGTGGCAGATGGAGAGACAACAATAGATAGGCCAACAGACATCAAGAAGAGCTACCCCGCATTCTTTGAGCACTATAGGGAGCTTGGCGGCGATGTTATGACGTTACAGCCAGCTATGGGAGTGGCTCTTAAGACTTATTTCTATGGCGATAGTCATGGCAAGAGAGTTGGCTTTTTTATGGATGGAATGCCTTCTGGCATAGAAGTTAGTCCTTCTTTTGTTGAGGAGGAGCTGGATAAGAGAAGGAGTAAGAGCAAGCTAACAACGCCTAGGAGAGAGGAGGACAAGCCAATAATAATTAGCGGCCTCTCTGCCAATAAGACAGACGGCAACAGAGTAAGAGTGGAGATAAGGAACAAGGACACTCACTCCAGTTCTTACAAGGCAATAAAGGAGTTGTTGAGGCCGGGCCACGGCGACCTAACTGCCAAGATGAAGTTTGCGAGCGTCTTCGATTATAGGGGTTCCGGCTTCCTCTCTGCAAGGTTGACAGCCCCTGTTGTTGCTGCCGGCGCCTTTGCTAAGAAACTCCTGCTTAAGCACGGAGTAAAAGTGCTGGCTCACACAGTTCAAATAGGAGGTGTTAAGCTGGACCGCTATGTTAGCGACGAGGAGATAGAGGAGAACAGAGAAGAAAGCCCTGTTAAGTGCGCCGACTTAAATGCTAGTAAGTTAATGGCAGAGGAGGTTGAGAGAGCTAGGCAATCTCTAGACTCTGTTGGCGGAGTCATAGAAGGCAGGGTTGTTGGGTTGCCCGTTGGAGTGGGGGAGCCGAGGACATATGCTCTTGACTCCATGATAGCCAAGGCAATGCTCTCCATACCTGCTGCCAAGGGTGTTGAGTTTGGCGCTGGCTTTTCTCTTGCTGAAATGAGAGGAAGTGAGAGTAACGACAGCTTCACGATAAGGGATGGCAGGATAGTAACGACAACTAACAATATGGGAGGAGTTTTGGGGGGTATGAGCAACGGCATGCCAGTTGTTTTCCGCGTTGTTTTCAAGCCAACATCATCCATAGCAAGAGAGCAGGATACTGTCAACATAGCAACGATGGAGAATGCCAAGATAAGCGTAGGTGGCAGGCATGACCCCTGCGTTGCCATAAGGGCATCTCCCATAGTTGAGGCAATGGCGGCCTTAACAGTCGCTGATTTGATGCTATGCGGAGGCTTTATCAAGGAGTGAGTTGAGTTCATAGAAGCTGTATATAGCATTTTTTACATAGCTCTCTCTTTTTGCGTACTTCCCTCTCAACAAAAGTATTGCGAGCATCCCCGATTCTTGTGCATATAGGACATCCTTCTCTGGGCTATCCCCGACCATTGCAACATCCTTCCCATCAACATCGAGAGTGTTCTCTATGTTTTTGTAGAATTCCTCACTCTTAAGCATTCCCATCTCCTCTGCTATGAATAATTGCTTGAACAAACCATCAAATCCAAGGCTTTTGATTTTCATCCTCTGGAAAGCACTACTACCATTAGTGGCTATGCCAAGCTTGTATTTAGCGGAGAGCTCTCCAACAACATCCAAGAAGTCAGGATAGGGTTCTATGTGCTTGCAAAACTCCTCTATATAGAGCTTGTATGCCCTCTCAGCGACCTCCTTGTCCTTTAGCATAGTTGTAAACCACACTCTCCTGTTATGTCTATCTGCTCTTTCTTGGCTCCTTATGGAGTCTCGTGCCCTCAGGAATTCCCCGAATACTTGGGCAATATCCTTGTTGAGCTCTCCCGCTATGTAGCTTAGAGATGTCCTCTCAGCCTCTATCTCCGCTTGTGAGCTACTGCAAGCGAAGAGAGTGTTGTCAAGGTCAAACAATAGCCATTCAACCATACTCCCTTATGGTACTCATATCTATAAAAAGAGTGCAACCGGCACTTTTAAATAGAGGTTAAGCTATAATGTAGTGATGCATTTCGAGAAACTCTACAGGCTTCCATTGACAATAAGGCAGAACTTGCCCGAAGAGGCGCAACTCTTGTATATGGAGGCTTACAACAAGGCTTGGGAGAGCTACGACCCCAACAAAGTAGCTGGCTATGCCTCAAGAACAGAGGTAGCTAACACAGCTGCTTGGAATGCAGTCCTCAAGAAATACAAAAAAGACAGGAACGGCAAGTGGGTTAGG
Organism: Methanobacteriota archaeon; assembly: GCA_003694965.1. Lineage (GTDB taxonomy): Archaea > Micrarchaeota > Micrarchaeia > Anstonellales > J096 > J096. The sequence continues at coordinate 11,543 of RFJG01000025.1, forward strand.
AAGTAGTTTTTAATACTTATCTAATTAACTTGATTGTATGGAGTTATATGTTAGCAACCCTTATCAGGATGGGAGTTATGCAATTACAGCACATAAACCTCCCAACCACAAATCCCGGCCTATCAATGTTTCCCTTGCTAAGTTGCCCAATGGCTTGAATGTATTAAACGTTGATGGCAACTACTATATATGTGGTAGGTGCACCTCTTTTAAGGAGGTCCTTGAGAACCACAATGCAGAGGATTTAGCCAGACAACTATCTAAGTTTAAAGGAATTAAAGTTGATCACAAAGGCATTCCTGTGTATTATGAGAAAGAGGGAAGACAGAAAACATTCCAAGATTATATGCGCTCAATTGCTTCTGGGCTTGTTGAGGTAAGTGTTGAGGAGCAGAAGGCTTGGGAAAAACCCCTAAAACCTGCTTTCTATAGATACTCCCTTCGTTCCTATTCAAAAAAAGCCTTTCTTAATTCTATGTTCCCGAGCAAGCAAAAGGGCAAAAAAACAAATCTGTACTACCTCATTGGTTTTTATGTCCATGAAAAACGCAATGACTATGGGCTTCCGTATAATGAAGCAGACCTCTTATACACAGACAAGAATGGGAAGGGCGGAATAATCCATCTTTCTTTTGAGGAATTGCAAAAATTGCGCAAACTCTCCGTTAACAAATACGGCAAGGACATAAACGAAATAACTTACAGGCAGCTTGTTGATATTGTCGTTACTGTGGTTAAAACCAAGAGTCCTAACGCGTTAAAAGAGGTTAACTTAAGGGGACCATCTGCCCAACTTACAGAGGAAATTATTAATAAACTTAACTCAACAGCAGCCAACAAAACAGAGGGGAAAGAAACTCCCGGGTTAAACTAACATTTTTAAACTCTTCTAACCACAACTAATATATGGCGTCAA
>RFJG01000026.1 GCA_003694965.1 Methanobacteriota archaeon
AATTTTTCTGATAGGAAGAGCCTCGCAAATTTATGGGGTTGTATATCCAAGCTTTTCTACCTTGGGGCCATCCCCATAATCAACGAGAATGATGTAATATCTTCTGATCAACTACAACATAGCACTACATTCGGGGATAACGATGTACTTGCTTCTATGGCTGCCAAAAGCCTCATAGTTGGTTCCATACTCTTCTTATCGGATGTTGACGGTCTCTTAGACGCTAATGGCAACCTCATAAGTTATGTGGAAGGGGCAACATCATTTTCAGAAGTCCTAGATAATGGCAATGGCAGAGGCAAGGGCGGAATAAAATCAAAACTCTCTGCAATAGAGAATGCTTTGGATGCCAACATCCTCTCAATATTGGCAAATGGCAAGAAGGAAAACATAATGTTGGATGCGTTCTCTCCCAAAAGAGTTGGGACGTTATTTGTTCCTTAAGAAATCGCTGGGGGTGGGATTCGAACCCACGCACCCTTTCGGGAAACGGCTTAGCAGGCCGTCGCCATAGCCACTAGGCGACCCCAGCACATCCTACATTATTCAAGAAGAAGGTTTTAAACCCTATTTCTTTTTTCTTTTGCTAGATTTTTTAGTTGCCTTAGTGGTAGTTTTTTTCTTTGTTGTTTTTGTTTTAGTGTTCTTTCTTGCCGTCTTCTTTGTCTTGGCAGCGCTCTTCTTTTCCTTCTTTTGTGCCCCTACCTCTCTTTTGGCAGGCTTCTTAAGGCTCTTTTCAAGGAGGACGAGACGAGCCCTTCTCTCCTCTTCCATCCTCTCTGCCTCTCTCCTTTTCTCTTCAACAAGCTTGATGACGTGCTCTTGCAATGTGTTTGTGAGTTCCTCAATCCTCTTAACTCTCTCCTCATAAGATTCTATTGTCTGGCCTACTCCCTCCATAGCTTCTTTTAACATCTTTACTTCTTCTGCAACTTCTCCAACTTCCTTGTTAACAACACCGTCGTTGCTCTTCCCTCTCCTCACTGCAGTTACCTTCTCTATTATGTGCTTCGCAAACCTGTGGGGGTTTTCTATCCCAGGTATCTCTATGTCGTCTTGCGCTTTCTTTGAGGAGATGCCAGCAGTATCTATTATAACAGTCCCTATCCCAAGTATCCTTTCTATGAGTGTCCTCTCTATGTCTATGTCTTGTATGTGGTCGTAGGGTGCCATGTAGTGGTTCTTCTTCAATACCCCCTTCTCTACTATTATCCCTTCATCAGTGAGTTCATACGATATACCTTCGTACTTTACCTCATCCAATATGAGCAATACGATAAGCAGAACTATCGCTATTTTGAAGACAGTCTCAAATAGGAATACCTCCCTTAGTATTGGCACCCTGTCTTCAAAGAACCCAACAACGACTATTATGGCGAACAACACTACCAACCATCTAAATATCCAAGCTATGAGGACCTTCCTACTAACCTTTTTCTTTCCCTCTTTAACACTATTAATGGCAAATTCTCCTTCCATATAATTTCTACTACTACAATTTTTATAATACTTACCATCGCTCAGTGATTTTATTATCCTCTTATTCTCGTTATCATTATCTTCATTATCATCTTCATTATTCTATCTACTCTCTCTACTCTCTGCATCTTTGTCCTCGGCACAACATTTATAAATAATGCCGACCTTACTCCTCTGTGGTCACTATGGAATTTGTGCGATGGTTTGAAAATTTAACTAAAGACGATATAGCGATAGCTGGTGGCAAAGGAGCTAACTTGGGAGAGATGGTAAGGGCAGGCTTCCCAGTTCCGCCTGGGTTTGCGGTTACTGCTGATTCTTACAGCTACTTCTTAGAATACAACCACCTTACGGATGTGATAAAGGACATCCTATCTACAATAGATGTTAATGATACAACACTCCTCCAATCAGCTGCTGAGAAGATACAGGAATTGATAATGGGAGGTGAGATCCCCAAGGAGATGGAGGAAGCGATTCTCTCAGCATACCACACACTGAATGAGAGAGAAGGAGGGGAGCAGTTCGTTGCTGTTAGGAGTTCAGCAACTGCTGAGGACTTGCCAGAGGCAAGCTTCGCAGGACAGCAGAAGACTTTCCTCAATGTCAAGGGAGATGAGGCCTTGCTCAAGGCAGTGAAAGCAGATTGGGCGTCGTTGTTTGAGGCCAGGGCCATATTTTACAGGGAGCAGAATCACTTCGACCACATGAAAGTGAAGCTCTCAGCAATAGTCCAGAAGATGGTCAATAGCGAGAAGGCAGGTGTTATGTTTACAGAAGATCCGGTATTGGAGGATCCCAACATACTCAACATAGAAGCTGCTTATGGTTTGGGAGAAGTTGTTGTCAGTGGTTCAGTAACTCCAGACACATACAGGGTTAACAAGAAGACATTGGAGATAGTCAGCAAGGACATAAGCAGGCAGGATTGGATGCTCATAAGGAACCCTCAAGGCAGTAATGAGAGGGTTGATGTCCCAGAGGAGCTGAGAGAAGCTCAGAAGCTGACAGATGAGCAGATAATAGGGTTGGCCAAGATAGGGATGAAGATAGAAGAGCACTATGGAAAACCCCAAGATACGGAGTGGGCAGTTGAAGGAGGGAAGCTTTACATAGTTCAGGCAAGGCCCATAACGACACTCCACAAAAAAGCAAAGGCAGAAAAAGGCCTTGCTCAGAAAGAAACAGAGATACGCAAAGAGGAACTCAAGCCTGTTGTCAAGGGCCTTCCAGCATCGCCTGGCGTTGCTGTTGGCAGAGTCGTTATAATCAAGGACAAGAGTGAGCTCAACAAGGTTAAGCAAGGAGATGTCCTTGTTACAAAGATGACCTCCCCCGATTATGTGCCGGCTATGAAGAGAGCCGTCGCCATAGTTACGGATGAGGGAGGTATGACGAGCCACGCAGCCATAGTCAGCAGGGAACTAGGCATTCCTGCAATAGTTGGTTCAAGGAACGCCACGCAAGTTCTCAAAAATGGGATGGAGATAACAGTTGATGCCTCCCGCGGCATCGTCTATGAAGGCAAGGTCGTACAAGCTACTGAAGAGAAGAAGCCGGAGAAACCCACATATGTTGTTGGGCAAGTGCCTATAACAGCGACTAAGATATATGTTAATTTGGCACAGCCGGATTTGGTTGAGAAGATCTCCAACTTACCAGTTGATGGCGTTGGCTTGCTTAGGGCGGAGTTCATGATAGCTGGCATGGGGAAACACCCTCTTAAGTATATAGAGGACGGCAACGAAGAGGAGTTCATAAATAAGTTGGCAGAGAATTTAAGGAAGTTCGCCGCCTCTTTCTACCCGAGGCCCGTTGTATATAGGGCAAGTGATTTCAAGAGCAATGAATACAGAAACTTGGAAGGAGGGGAGAAATACGAGCAAGAGGAAGAAAACCCCATGATAGGTTTCAGAGGCGCTTTCCGTTATGTCAAGCAGGCAGATGCTTTCAGGATGGAGCTCAAGGCAATCAAGAAAGTTAGGCAGGAGTTTAAGTTAAGGAACCTCTGGCTCATGATACCATTTGTGAGGACAGTTGATGAGTTGAGAGAGGTTAAGCACATAATGGAGAGCGAGGGCCTCTACAGGAGCCTTGATTTTAAGCTCTGGATAATGGTAGAGGTTCCATCAACAGTCTTGTTGCTGGATGATTTCGCCGCTGTTGGCATAGATGGCGTTAGCATAGGGAGCAACGACCTAACACAACTTACATTAGGCATAGATAGGGATAGCAGAGTTCTTGGCAGGGAATTTGACGAGAGAAACCCCGCAGTCCTCAAGGCAGTTAAAATGGTAATAGATAAGGCAAGGAGGAACGGCATAACAGCAAGCATATGCGGGCAAGCCCCATCCGTCTATCCAGAATTTGCGGAGAAACTTGTTGAATACGGCATAACTAGCATAAGCGTTAACCCAGACGCTATAGAGAGGACGCGCAAGATAGTTGCATCTGCTGAAAAGCGGCTAATGTTGAAGAAGTTGAGAGAACTGTCCGAGAGGTGATGTTGTGGCAATAGTTGACATGATACCTTGGGAAATCCCAGGAGGGGACTTAGTCATAGCCATAGCGTTGTTTGTTATTTCTGGGATAATACTGGAGGCAATAGCAACATTCATAATACTCTCCATAAGGAAGATAACGGAGAGGACCGCCAATGAGCTTGATGATGACATACTTGATTTCATAGTCAAGAAGAAGCACCTCCTCCTACTATTGTTATCTGCCTTCGTAGCGGTTGAACTTGTTTATGGCAACATAAATGTGTTTGGGACGAGCGTCTATGATTGGTTCTTTATACTCTTCATAGTCGTTGGAGGCATATTTGTAATAGACTTCTTTGATGTCATAGTTGATTACTACTTAAGGCACATAGCACCTAAGACAAAGACGGGCTTTGATGAGGAGATACTGCCTCTTGCTAGGAACCTCGTCAAGATAGGGCTTTATGCCATATTGTTGACTGTTGTCCTTTCCCAATTAGGCGTTGACATCGGGCCAATAATAGCGGGCTTAGGCATCGGTGGTCTTGCTATAGGCCTAGCCTTACAGGATACGCTGGCAAACTTTTTTGCCGGCCTACACATAATTGCTGATAGGCCCATACGCGTTGGCGACTACATAAAGGTTGGTTCTGTTGAGGGCACTGTCCAGGAGATAGGTTGGAGAACAACTAAGTTGCTCGCTCTTGGCAACAAGGTAATAGTTCTTCCTAACAAGGAACTGGCTAACTCAACCCTCGTAAATTACTTCAAGCCAGGGGAGCCAACCGGCCATGTTGTGACATTTGGTGTTGGCTACGGCAGTGATGTTGAGGAGGTCAAGAAGATCTTCCTGAAGGTATGCAAGAAGATGGCTAAGGAGGGCCTAATAACAAAGGATGAACCGTGGGTAAGGTTGGATGCTATGGGAGATAGCTCCTTGGATTTCAAAGGAGGTTTTGTAGTTCCTGTCTATACAGCAAGGTTCGCTGCGCAGGGACGCTTTTATGAGCTTATGTATGATGCACTCAACAAAGCAGGCATAGACATACCATTCCCAACGAGGACCGTCTATCTCAAGGAGGAGAAAAGTGGCCGCTCACGAAAGAAGAGGTAAGTAGTCCTCCTCCACTAGCGGGCTCTCTGTTGCGAAGAACGGAGCATGTTCCATGCTCCTAACCTTAAATATTACTGTTTTTTCTTCCCCAAATTTTAGTTCGTAGTAGAATGCATCCGCGCCATACAGTAGAGCTAGTTCTTCACTGCTTATCTCATCATCTATGCCGAGGCCGCTCTTATCTGCTTTCTCATTCTTGTTAATTGCCACAACTTGGAGAGATGTGAAGAGATCTGCACACTTAACATGTACAGTTAGCTCTCTCGTGTTGTTGAATACATCGTAGATGTAGCCATCGTCGGATAGGGTTAGGACCTTACTTATTACATTAGTTGTTGTCTTGCCTTTATCGTTGTTGTCCTCTTCCTTTTTCTTGTCTTTGAGCGCCATGTGATTATTGTGGGTAGAAGTCTTTAAATATGCACACAAATAAAACCTTAAAAACCCTTCTTCACACAAGTTCTCCCACATGCCACAAACAAAAAAAGAGAAGGGCAGCGAAAGTAAGGAAGAGAAACCACCGCCTAATAAGGCTTTCAGGAGGAAGCCGATGTTAGAGAGGGCCATGTCGCTGGCTCTTTCTACTGCCTTGGTTGCCAACCCTATATTTATAAATACTGCTAGAGGAAATAGTAGTATGGGTGGAAAGATTGCTGGTGGACAAACTGCAAACCCTATGGCTCAGAAAGCAGCTACAGAAATGAAAAATCTGAGGAAGAAGGTTGAGGAAGCCATTAATACTTTGTATTCAACTATCTTTGATGAGGAACGGACTTCTCAAACAACACAATATTTGCTAACTCCAACTAATTTGCAACAATTTTTGCACGTTTCAGATATATTAAGAAATGCTGGTGGAAGAAGCAGCGACAAGCTACTCCACACACTTGATTTACTAAATACCTTTTTAAGGAACCTTAATAATATGTCTGAAAACTTGGAGTCGGCATATGTTTCTCTTAATTCTCCATTGTCAACAGAGTCCCTTACTGGAAACTTAGATCAAGTAAAGGAGCAAGTAGCTAACTTTAATACTAACTTAATTAATCTTGCCAGAGAGTTGAATAAGGAAGTAGATTCTTTTTTCAATAATCCTGCAATCCAGGGAAACGGAAAATTAGCGCAATACTCAACCCCCAATAAAATTGAGGAAATTAAGAGACAGTTGTTGACTAGAATGCTCGCAAAATACCTTCCTCCTAAAAGGGCGGAAATCCTGTCGGGCTTTCTCTTATTGTCAGTAGAGAGGGGAAAAAGAACGCAGGATCTCAAAGCATACATTAATGAAACCCTATCTGATGAAAATCTTAGCCCGGCAATTAAGACTTACTTAGACGGCCTTAAGAAATATATAGATTCGCTACAACAGAAGCGTGACTTGTCTGAAGCTGATAAGGTGGAGAGAGCGACATCATATTTGACCAATCTATTTTTTGAGGTCACGTTAAAAAAAGAATCTGAGTTAAAGACAGAATTCGTTAACTACATATCTTCTGACCCGCGTGTAGATGGGTCATACCTGGTTTTTTTCAACCAATTATCTGATAGTGCTCAGAATGCATTAATCTATACTTTTCTGCAGTACTTTGGCAAGGTTGGCCCTTTCAATGGTTCTAGGAAGAGATTAAATGGGATCGGCAAGGAGGAATTCAAGAGGCTGCTTTCAGAACACCAAAATATTCTTTTTAAAATGCTTGAGTTGACAGAAGTAGTTAAGAACTTCCCCCCAGCTTTCCAAAGAAAAGCAATATTTTCATTATTCCTGCCCTTGATGGAGAATTACCAAACTAATTCAGTTAGGAAACAGGCATTAGTTGCCATAAACTCTTATCTCCAATCTTATGTTGCGTTGCGTTCAGATTATTATGGTTGGAATTATCTTGACACTGTTGCTGCGAAAATTGCAGACACTCATTTTTCAGTTTTAGATTTAAAAAGGGAAGCCATAGCTAGCGACAACTATACACTTACCATAACAGTTCCGCAGAACAACCCAAACTACTTAACAATAAACATACCTCAGTTAGACATAACCTTTGAGGTGCCGAAATCTGTTTATGATACTGGCATTTTAAATGACATAAATAGCTTAATGCCCCCAGGATCAGTAAGAAATGCAAGACCCCCAACATTTTCAGAACTTGTAAAAAAGATTAGGGGACGGATGCTCACTGTCCAGATAACCCGGCCGGTACTGAATAGATTTATCCAAAAATTGTATCTTGATTATTCCAAGCTCATCCCAAAGGATTACCCGCTAGAAGGCCCCCTCAATTTAGTTACTAGCAATCTCTCTGTTACTGGATCAGCTGAAGTTACTGCTGGTCCAAAAACTACTACTGCATCAGGAGGAGGGGAAGTTTCTTATCAGAGGGAATCTCCTTCATCTTCGCTTCAAGGAACTTTTGGTGGTAAAGTTGCTCTAGAAACCCCTGCTTCGAACTCTTTAGTTGATACTACTTTAGATTACAAGGGCATAGCTCCAGATGGCCATAGATACCTATCTATCAGCAATAATTTACACGTAAAAAAGAATACTCAGCCAGGAATATCTGCAACAAAAGAGATAAAAGCCTCCACTATGTGGAGGAGAATACTACCGAATAGCACGGAGGGTTTTGCATACATTGAAGTTCTAAATTACGAACGTTCTGATGAAAATGCAGTTCAAGAAGATACCACCAAAAAAGGCACTGCGATTAGGGTAAGGTATTATAAAAGGACTGCAGAAGGTGATTATGTCCAGGCATCTTCTGTCATACTTCGTGGAGAGGAGACTAAAAAGTATCTTGATATGCTAAATAACTTTGGCATTAGAGTGCGTAGGTCCGAGCCTCACGATGTAGGAACTCTTAGGCTGGCAGGAGGAACACGCTCTGATACTTCTAAATTAAAAATAACAGATTTGGATGGGATGGTAGTAGGTGTCCAAACAGAAGGTGCCGTCAGTGCTTTGCTTTCTGGGGCAGCACAGGGAAGTGTAGGCTCTGGTGATGCGATGGGATTGATAGCTGCACAATACTCCCCTAGCAACGAGCTATTCCACAGGTGGACACTTGGCGGTGGCTACACAACTGACACCTCTCTTTATGTTGGGAGGCTTACTGGTTATTCAGATGTTGTTGAGAGTGCGGATGGTATTAATTCATTTAAATTAAGTGGAGACACATTGTCTTTCCAAGCAGTCTATTCAGATACTTTCAATATGAAAGCCTTCATAGACCTTAATCAACACATCTCAAAAAATGCAGAGAATGCATTATCGTTGGATA
>RFJG01000027.1 GCA_003694965.1 Methanobacteriota archaeon
GATGAGAGCTTCTCAGCTATGTATTCCTTAACTTTCATAAAAGTGGTTGATGGAAAAGAGTTTATAAATTTGGCGGGTTTGAAAAATAAAAAATTAGAGGAGATTATCTCCTCCTTTTTCTTGTTGTTTTCTTCTTGGCAGCTTTCTTCTTAGCTGGTTTCTTCTTAGCTGCCTTCTTCTTAGCTGGCTTTTTCTTGGCTGTTTTCTTCTTGGCTGGCTTTTTCTTCTTTGCTGTTTTCTTCTTTGCTGGCTTCTTTTTCTTGGCTGCTTTCTTCCTTGCGGGTTTTTTCTTCTTAGTTGCCTTCTTCCTTCTGGCAGGCTTCTTCTTGGCTGCTTTCCTGCCCCTTCTCTTTCTCCTTGCTCCTTTCTTGCCGCCCCTGTTCATCTTTGCCCTGTATACAAATCCGTCGCTACCCACATAGTAGAGGAAGCCAGATTCCTTTGATACTCTCTCAGTGCCGACCCTGTGCTTCCTTCCTCTCTTGTTGTGCCTCATCGGAACAGCCCAAACATAGCCGTCCTTACCTACATAATAGAGGTATCCATCCTCTCTTCTTACTTTTTCTCTACTTACTCTTACACCCATGTTTCACACCTCGACGGTACTCCGTCGAAAAAATAGAATATCATAAAGTTTATAAACTTATCGGTAATTTTTACGAGGAGGTCTCGAGAGAGAATTGCACATAAAGGCAAAGAATCAGAGGTTTAGCTGCTTTTTTATCTCTGCAATTGGTTTTTTTGTGACGATGATGGGGATACCTTCTCTTTGTGAGATTTTCTTGGCAAGTTCATCAACCTTGTCTATGCCGTGTAGAACAACTGCTCTTGGCTTGTTCGGAGCTATCCTTATGACGATGAGAGGGCTCCTTCCCGTGCTAACTTCTAGGAACATAAATGCCTTGTCAACTGTATGCATATTAAGGACATTAAAGAGTTCTTCCGGCATCTCCAACATTACCTTTATGCTGTGGAGCACTACATAGCCATAGAGTTTTATCTTATCAAGAGAGCTATCATCTCCAGAGACTATCTTCCCGTCAATGATATTGGTGAATTCCTTGAGAGATATCGCCTTTGAGAACTCGTGAACCTCAAAGTATTCCTCGTGGCCTTCCTTGTCCTCCTTGAGCCTCTTTATGATGTGGCCGCCCCTCTTGCTATCTATGTCAAATAGCGCATCAACAAACCTCTTTATTACCATAACGCCAGGGTTCTTCCTTCTTCCACTCTCGTAGTCGCTTATTGTAGATGGGGAAACCTTCAAGTACTCTGCCAAATCAGACTGGGAAATCTCAAATATCTCCCTCCACTTCCTCATGGACTCTCCAGGCATTCCAGAAAGGATGATGTCTCCAGCTATCTCTGCTTTGAGCTTCCTCATTTTTCCACCATACCAACTACACTATCGCCAAACAGACTTAGTGAATACTCCTCTTTAAAAGATAGAGGGAAGAACTCATAATCCTTATTGGCTCTCTCATATTTTACTATTATGGAGTCTTTTGTGCGTGTTGCCTTAACCCTTATGTCCGCTATGGATGCCCTTTTGAGCCTTGCCCTCCACACATAAGAAGAGGAGCCCCTAATGGGAACAGGAGTTAAGAATAATGGCGTGCCCTCCATCGTCTCCATCAACGTAGCTAATATGACTCCGTAGATTCCCTTGGCAACAACCCTATAATCAACTCCTTCCTTCCACGACTTGCTTAGGAGATTACTTGATATGAAAACCTCCTTGTTAAAAAGACGGAGCGAAGAACTCTCTCTATCATAAAGTTCCCTTACTCTTCCTCCAACATTCATGTAGAAGGCATATGCATTCCTTAGCTGCTTGAAAAGATTATAGATGTGTAGTAGCCTAGCTCTACTTACGCCATCTAAAGAAGATGCATAATTAGATATAGAAGAGAAGTTAATAGCAAACTCTGGATTTACATAGTATGTTCCCGAAGAGACTGCCCCCACCTCTCCCTTATCCTTAAACTTGTCAATAGCTTGAGCAAGGGCTATGAGTGGGTTGCGTGAAAGCTTTGCCTTATACCTTTTCCACGAATATAACTTACCGTCAACTTCCATTGAAACATAGCGTGCCTTAGCAATGTTGAAATTTAGGGACTTGCCAAAGAGTTTTTTTGAGAGTAGGTCTTCTGCGATTTTTAAAACAATAGTCCCGGAGGATGGCCTTATTGATTCAAATTGAGAGAGGTCAGCAGAGGAGAGAGGTTCTCCATTCCTCTCTGCATAAAGAGCTCTTGGGGTTGCCTTGACAGTAATTAAGGAGTTTTCCTTGGAAGGACCATATGCGCTCAGCAAACTATTGTCCCCGTCTTTTTTATCTTGCTTTGTCCATACAAGAACATCATATGTCTCCACATTGCAGGAAGGACTATTCTCTGCCATATATGTTATGAGAGGAGAGCAAGCTACCATCCCAACTGGGTCTCCAGAAAGCGCTGCGGATCTGATAACGCTAGCTCTTGAGGATATATTCCTTGGCAAAGATACTGATAGAGCTGTCTCATCAATATAGCCGGAGAAGGGCTTGACATCGCCAAAGACAGAAGAGAGCCAGTCCTTGAAATTCACACCAAACACCTCAAGAACTCTTCTACGAAATCACCCTCTATGGCGCCAAAGTAGAAAATAAAACCGTTGAACTTCTCCAATATTCTGAAAAACTCCTTGTGGTTGCTTGTCTTACCAACAAGAGCCTTCAAACTTGTCAAGACTTTGTCCAAAGAGCTAGCGGTAAATGCGCACGCAAGCAAGTTTGGTAGGATATTCCTCACGAAGACATGCTGAACTATTATGTCGCTATTCTTAAGGACATATGCCAACTCGTAAAAATCTTCGTGTGAGAGCATCGCATCTATGACAGGCTTTGCCTTGTTTTCTCTTGAGAGCTTTAGAACGAGTATGAGTAGGTCCTCTATTGTTTTGGGCTTGCCAAAGCTCTCGAGAAGAGAGCTAGTGAAATTGTACTCAACATAGTAATCAACATACTTCTTTTTGGCCTTGAACTGCTCCACATACTGTGAAACTCTCTTATTTATAGAAGATATCGTAGTTGGAGAAGCGCTCTCTATGCCCCCCTTAAGGATTTTCTCAAGCCGTATACTGGATTGCTTGTCCATAGATGTAAGCAAGAATAAACTACTAACGACTGAATCAACAACGGTAGTAAGTTCCTTCTCCAATTCAGAGCTGTTCTTTATGCCGTGCTTCTTCATAAGGGATTGTCTTAGCTTTTCCTCATCTTGCTCTCTCTGTTCTCCTTGCTCTTTCAGTTCTTTCTCTTCCCTATTCTCAAAAACAGATTGTTGCGCCACATTATTGAATCAAATAGCATCTTTAAAAATAAGTGCCTTTGGCAGAGCCGACAATCCTGCCCCATATCTCAATTTACTTGCGTCATTATACGAGAGTAGTTACTCCATCCTTCTCAACAACGACCGTCTTCTCTGCCTGGGCAACGGGCTTGCCATTGGCTTCCCTCAAGACAGGGTATGCCTGTATTGCGTGCGTCCTCAATAACTCTTTTAGGGATGCTAAGAGTAGGAGCTTTGAAGGAACTTTTTTCTCAATCCATCTCTCAGCGAATGGCAAGGTACCGTAGTTCTCTTCTATGTAATTCAATAGAATCCTGCTCTCCCTCATACGGAGGTTGGGCTTCATAACAAATGAGTATATCTCAACCCTGTCTGTATCCACAACTTGCCCAGCAGCGTCAGCAGTTGTTACGAAAGGCTCAACAGCGAAGATATCTCCTTCCTTAAAGACGTAGCTATCATTTACGGCAACATTCGGCAATGAAACCCCTGCATGGAGGATATGCCCTTCTATCTTATGGCCCGTTAGATTGGCTATTGGCTTAAGGCCTCTTCCCTTGATCTCATCCTGTATGGCCTTGCTAACTTCCTTTATCGTCGTGCCGGCCTTAATGGTTGATAGCGCTGTTGCGAGAGCTGCCTCAGCAGCCTCTACAAGATTGCCGTGCTCCCCTGAAAAATCAAAAGTAACTGCATTATCACTTATGAGGCCATCAAGCTCTATGCCGAAATCAACCTTGACCAAGTCCTTCTCGCCTATCTTTGTTGTCTCATCAGAAGAAGGCGTATAATGTGCGGCTATCTCTCCTATACTTATATTAATAGGAAATGCAGGCCTTGCTCCCTGCTCAACTATGTAGTTCTCTAACTCCGTAGCTAACTCCAGCAAGGAAGCTCCAGGCTTCGTTAGCTCCTCTGCTCTCTTCTTGACCTTTGAGGTTATTGATGCTATGTCTGACATAGGGGAGAGCATTGTATGCCACTATTTTAAATGGTTGCGGGAGAAAGGGAGTTGGTGATTATTGTGGGAGCTGCTAACATCGTTGATGTAAAAGCAAGATGGATACTTGATTCACGAGGAAAACCAACAATCTACTGTGAAGTCTCCGACGGCAAAAATGTAGGAATTGGGAGAGCCCCCTCAGGAGCGAGCACGGGAAAGAAGGAGGCTCTTGAATTAAGAGATAAGGGCAAGGACTTCCACGGGTTCGGAGTGAGCAATGCAGTTGACAACATTAACACAATAGTGAAGGATGCCATTGTTGGGATGGTTGTTGATGACATAACATCAATAGACAAGGCAATGGAAGAGATAGACGGTAGTGAAAACTTCTCCAAGATTGGAGGGAATGCAAGCGTAGCCGTTTCAATGGCTTGTGCATCGTGTGCAGCAAAGAGCAACGGCGAGGAAGTTTATGAATTCATAGAAAGGAGGTTCTCCCAGAATGCTGAGATGCCAAAGGCAATGTTCAACATAATAAATGGGGGAAAGCACGCTGGGAATAGGCTCTCTGTGCAGGAATTCCTCATCGTGCCGCAATATAAGAGAGTAGAAGACAATATCAAAGCAGCTTCTGAGGTTTATTGGGAACTCAAGGAAATCATAAAAAAGAGGTATGGTAAGGAGGCCACAAATGTTGGAGATGAAGGAGGGTTTGCACCCCCGCTAGTAGAGAGTGGAGAGGCACTAACGCTAATAGAAGAGGCAGTTGGAGAGAGCGGCCACTCAGGAAAAGTCAGGAAAAGCATAGATGCCGCGGCAGACAGCTTCTACAATAATGGCATATACAATATAGATGGAAAGGAGGTGGAAGGTGGAGAGCTCGTCGATTACTATGTAGCATTGGCAAAAGAATACAGCCTCCTCAGCATAGAAGACCCATTCGTTGGGGATAGCTTAGAGAATTTCATTGAGTTGAAAAAGAAGGATGTTAGCAAAATCATCGGGGACGACATAACAGTTACGAATGGAAAATTAGTTGAGATGAACAAAGAAGGGATAAATGGTATAATAGTCAAGCCAAACCAAGTTGGGACGGTTAGCAAGGCAGTGGAAGCGGTTGAAACAGCGAGAAAAGTTGGAGCAACATTCACTATAGGGAGTCATAGGTCTGGAGAAACTGAGGATACCTTCATAGCAGATTTCAGCGTTGGTATGGGGTTGCCTTATGTGAAATTCGGGGCTCCTGCAAGAGGGGAGAGGACCGCTAAATATAATCGGCTCTTAGATATAGAGTGGAAGTGGAAACAATGAAAAATGCCATCATAACTTACAGTATAGCAGCTCTTGAGCTCCTACTCTTTATAGTTGCTTTCATAGTACCTTCTGCGAAGGCAAGCGCAGCTCTCATAGTTGGACTGTCTTTCTTGTATTACAGTGCAGCTAAAAAGGGCATCTACGAGGAGAGTGAAACAGTCTCTGAGTCTATAAAGAAGAACTTTTCCTTGCCTGCCATACTCCTGATACTCTATTTGATGTCTCCAGAACCTCTCCTTAAACTACCTATAATAGCGTTCAGCGCACAGGCAACACTGAGGATAATGTATGTAGTGATGGCTAGGGAGATTAGAGGCTCTGCCAAAAACAAGAGTAGTGGGAAGGCAGTTATTTCTTGAGGCCCTTCCTAAGCAACTCATCTATGTGGGTTTTCCTCCACTCAGATATCTTGAATATGAGGAAGAAGCCCGTGCTAACGCCTATCCAAGCGAAGAATATCGTCAAAAGCTTGCCCAAGGACGTTACTGGAACAAAGTCGCCGTAGCCTATTGTCGTTATCGTTGCTGTCACAAAATAGGCGGAGTCCAAAAATGTCCAACCCTCTATGATGTGGAATATGAATATGCCAACAAAATAGACGAGGAAAAATAGGAGGAGGACCATGTGTAAGTCTTCGTGGGACCTCCGATAATGGACTTTCCCTATCCTTATCCTGCCTTTGACCATCGTGCCACCATATTATATGACGCGTATGGCGCACGTCCTGCTAAACTGGTTAACTACTTTGGTTAAGTCCTGGAAATGCTCAAACAGAGTTAGTTCAACATCATAGTCAAGAGGTTTAGTCTGTGTAGAGCCATAGACTCTTATGGGGAACTCAACCCTCTGCGACGGCTTCAGTATCCCTACTTTCTTGACAGCCCTCTTATGGGTTAGGGCTTGGTCAAAACCTATGAGGCCGTGGGTTTTTATGAGGGCCTCAACAGAAACAAGCTTCTCCTCTTCTGTATTGTTCTCCAAAGACACTATTATGTCAACGCTAGTATCCTGTCCTCTTGACATGCGCAGAGGTATTATTTTATACGTAAACCTTATTCCAGCCATAGAGTATAGTCGGCAACATAATTTAAAAAACTTACTTAAGTATGGGTATGTGGTGGTTATTATGGTAGAAAGCAAAGCAATTATGTATCAAGATGACGACGATGACTATGAAGAATGGGACGATGAGGACGATGAGGAATTCCTTGACGATGAGGAGCTCCTAGAAGAAGAGGACGATGAAGAGTAATCATTAGTAAGCCTTAGATTTGCACGCTTACCATTTCTTTTTTATTGGTTCTCCTTTCTCTATCTTATGCCCATTGGCTCCATTATTAAGGATGGGAGTTAGGGCCCTTAGCTCAACGGTAGAGCGCTGCCCTCGCACGGCAGAGGCTGGGGGTTCAAGTCCCCCAGGGTCCATATGCCGCCAAAAAAGGAGATGGAGGAGGTTATGGCATGGTGCGACAAGAGAAAGGAGGAGAGTAAAAGAGTTGCCCTCATAGAGAAAAATCCATTCAGAGAGAAATTTAGGTGGATGTTCCGCTACCCTTTCATAGAAATAGACCGGCCGATAGAGGTTGCGAGCAAACACAACATAGTGTATGACTCAACGACAAGAACCCTCTGGGTATTCCTTAATGGAAGTTGGAGAAAAATAGAGGAGGATTTCTCAGTAAGCTAGCATTACTAGCCTTATTTGGAGGAAAAGGTAGAGAGGAAGTTGGATTTGAGAAGCTCTTCCCAATCCTTAAAGCAAGGCTTCCATTTGCACGTTCTTATACATACTATGTCATTTATGCCTGCAGCTCTGGCTGACCGTAAACCTGCTATGGAATCCTCAAAAACAATGAGCTTCCTTCCAAGTGGGGCCATGTCCCTAGCCCTCTCATAAGGCTCTGGGGATGGCTTGTGTCTCTTAACATCGTCCGCGCTAACTATGAATAATGGCTCTCTTGGGAGCAGCCTTACGACATAGCGGAGGACATCCATATGGGAAGATGAAACCAACGCAAAGTCCTCTCCCCTTATTTTTAGGAACTCTTCTATGCCATTGATTAAGTTATCCTTGTTGATTATGGAGTTGATGTTATCCATAACAAGAGATGTGTAGATGGAGTAGATGGTATTGATGGCATTTTCCTCTACTTCCCCCGAAACTGCCTTGACAATCTCCCTTAGGATGTCCTTATCTTCCATTCCATAGAATGTGCGGAACTTCTCAGAATGCAAAAAAGAGGCCAGCTTATCAGAAATTATGGAGGAGTTGCCATAAAATTCCTCAACTGCCTTTGCCATAAAATTAAAGTAAATGTCCTCAGACTCAATTATAGTGCCATCCACATCCATTATGAAGAATAGCTCTACACC
>RFJG01000028.1 GCA_003694965.1 Methanobacteriota archaeon
CTTTAAGAGGGATATTGTATGGCAAAGTTTCCAGAACCAGAAAAAGAAATTAATGATGTGCTCATATGTATGAGGTGCAAGGCCCGTAATTCCAAGACTGCGAAGGCTTGTAGGAAATGCGGCGCCATCTACCTTAGAAAGAAGAGGAAGCAGGCAAAGGCAAAGTAATAACTGCCTAACTAATTAATTAGCTTTTTATACTATTTATATTATTTTTATGTGCCTATCTGCTACGAGATGGCTCATATATGCTATAGCCCCATACATAGACTTCTGCCAACCAAATAGAGTGTATAGCAAGACGGAGTATGCCATAGCTGCAACTATTGTGTGCGTTATTCCCCTGTGTTTTGGCTTGAATAATAATACAGCTAATGAGTAGCCTCCATAGAGAGCGAGGACGAGGATGTAGCCGCCATTCATTAGCTTGCTTATGCTACTCCCATATATTGAGAGCCCGAATAAGATTACAAGTATGTCGAGAAGTTTCTTTCCCTTGCTATTCTCTATGTCTATGTCAGGCATTAGGGATGAGAGTATTATGAGAGGGATTGCCCAAATAAAAGCAACTATATTGCCAACTACCAAAGATCCCAAAAATGATAGAGCAACTCCAACGATTATGTGTCCTTTCCAATCCATAACTTGCTTTTCCTATGAGTTTTTTAAACCCATATGCACAAAGGGAGTGCCATGAACATATATGCTTCCAAGGCATACTTAGTAGTAACATTCATAGCGTTGTCTATGCTTGCCTTGGCGATCATCAACATACCTCATCTTAAGTTGGGCGTTGAGTTTAGGGGAGGTTCCCTTGCCATAAGCGATATGAACTCATCAATAGATACAGCGAGCTTGGAGAAAGACCTCCTTGCTAATGGTTTTGCTGATGCTAAGATACTCCAATACAAGACAGCTGTTGGCTACAGGCTTGAGCTGGAAGTTCCACTATCGGAGGAGGTTGCCAGGGCAGAGTCTCTCAACAATCAAATAGCTTCCCTTATGGATGAATACTCCAAGAGCAGCGCCTCTGATAGGGATAATACAAAATTAGAACAAGCCAAGGAGCTCCTCAATGAGATGCTAACTATGGCTTCCTCTAACAAGACAGCAACAACTCCTGCTGAGGTCTTAGAGCTTTCACAAGAGACTCTTAACAAGATAAGGAAGAATTACGAGAGCAGGCTTTCTTCCATCTTATCATCTTATGTAGGCATATTCTCAATAGAGACAGTTACTCCTGTGTTGAGCTCTTCATTTATGGAAAAGGTTAAGGTGGCTGCGTTCACCTCTGCTTTTTTGGCAATAGTTTTTGTCTTCTTTGTATTCAGGGAGTTCGCCCCTTCTATGGCAGTCATTATCGGTGCGTTGTCGGACATAGTAATATCTCTTGGAGCTATGGCAATCTTCAACATACCATTGACATTGGCTAGCTTCGCAGCTCTCCTCATGCTCATAGGCTATTCATTGGACACCGATGTCTTACTAACGATGAGGGTTGTAAAGAGGAAAGACGGCACAAAGGCGGATAGGGCTTGGGATGCATTGAAAACCGGTTCAACGATGACACTAACGGGTTTGCTTTCTTTCTCAATACTCTTCTTAATAGCATTATTTTTGCGCATCCCTCTCTACTACCAAATAGGAGCTGTTGCGATAGCTGGGCTTGTAGGTGACCTGTTCGCTACTTGGGGTATAAATGCAGTTTTGCTCCTCCACGCAACTGGCAGGAAAGGAGGTGTTAAGCTATGAATGCTATAATGAAGGGGATGTTGATTTTCACTCTTGCTGTCTTCATTCTCCTTTACTTATTCCCAGATGTCTCAGGCTTGACAATGCTATTTACTATATTCATTTTTGGAGCTTTCTCCCATTATGCCAAGACAAGGCAGGAGAAACTCTTGACATTGGCTATGCTTGTCCTGCTTTCCATCTTTATTTTGTTGGTCAGTGGCCTGCGTCTTGGCATAGATTTCAAGGGAGGCACTAGGATACCGGTAACGCTCTCATCACAAGCAGACCCACAGATAATGCAGGAAATAGTTTCTAAGATAAAATCAAGAGTTTCTTCATTGGGTTTGGAGCAAGTTGTTGTGAAAGCAGTCGGCAATGACAGGATATTCATAGAGGTTCCTGCTGGAGATGAGGAGCTCGTTGGCAAGGTAGAGGATGTCGTTACAACGCAGGGAATTTTCAAGGCAGTTGTTGACGGCGTTGTTGTGCTGGAAGGGAAGGACATAATACCCGGAACTGTCGCTCCCATACCAGCATCTCAGATGAGGGGAGCTGATTGGGGAATATCTTTCTCCATAACAAAGGAAGCTGCCCAGAACTTTGCTCTCAAGGTCAAGGGCAAGGCAAACATGCCCCTCTATCTCTATTTGGACAAGCCTTATGGCTCTGTTGTTATACTCCCCTCATCTTGGCTTGTTTCAGAAGCTGGCAACCTATCCGCATCTGGTTTAGACATATCTCCAGTATCTCTCTTTACTAAACTCAAGCAGGCATTAGAGGATGAGACTGGCTCCGTCACTCTCCTGTTGGATACTGCGGATGTTGATAGCTTGCCAAGCAACTCAACCATAATAACGAGTAAGGAGATAGCAGAGAGCCTCTCATTGGATAACGCTACAATAGTTTCAGAGAGCGACCTTGTCCCGCAAGTATCTATAGATGCCAATGGAGAGCCATACCCCACTTCGTGGAAAGCCTTGGGCCTTATGTCTGCTCCTAACTTGGCTCCTGGCGTTACTGACGGGAGTATAAGTACGATATACCAGATATCCGGGCCAGCGCCAAATGGCCTCACATCACAGGAGAAATACAACTATGTAAAGAAGACTGAGAGGCTAACAGCTTCTGTGCTTAAGGGAGGGGCCTTCCCTGTAAAGCTTTATATAGGGAGCAAGGAGACCATACCCGCACCTCTTGGTAAGAAGTTCTTGGAGTACTCCTTCCAGGGCCTTCTCGTTGCCATAGCTGCTGTCTCTCTATTCATAGCATTAAGGTATAGGAGCATCAAGCTCATAGGTCCAATAATAGGCATAACGCTAGCTGAACTACTCATACTTGTTGCTACTGTCGGTTCCTTCACGATTGACCTATCTGCCATGGCAGGCCTCATAGCTGCCGTCGGCGTTAGCATAGATGCCCAGATCATAATAACAGACGAGTTGCTAAAGCATACTAAACATGAGGAAGCCCTAAGGAAGGCATTTGAGGTAATCAACAACAACGTCCTTCTTGCCATATTAGTGTTCGTGCCATTGTTCATAACCGGCATAGTTGAGGTAATAGGTTTTGCTGTTACGAGCATACTCTCCTATGTTCTGGGAGCTCTTGTTTCAAGGCCTGCTTACGCTGCCTTGGTGGAGCATATGTTTGAGGAGAAGGGGTGAACTTATGCTTAATGAGGAGTTAATAGTGGTGTTGTCTGCTGCCGTGTTCGTTTTTTCTATGTGGTATGCGCTGACTTTGCCTTCTAGCATTACGCTAATTAGCTATGTAATAGCTATATTCATACTCTTAGATATATACTTCATACTCTCAAACAAGCCACCAGTCAATGAGAAAGTGCTCTCTCTTTCAAGGGTTTCCTTGCTCTCATTCATACACAACTTCATCTATGGGGGTGGAGCCCTATCAATATCCTTTTCCTTGCTCGCATTGTTTAGTACTGTTGCAGTAGCTCTTTTGGTTGAGAGGAGCTAATATTTCTCTAGCTCTTTTTCTTCTACTCTCTTGAATGATTTCATTCCTTTCTTCATATAGCTTGCTTCTATGCTGTAATTAGCGTTCTTCGTCATACCTTTCCTTATGGCGCTTACTGCTAAGGACAATGTTTCATCAAGTGACATCTCTTCTTTGTAGTTCTTTTCCAAATAAGCATCAACATCTTTCTTATTCTCCCCTATAGAGTCTGCTAAATATCCAGTTAAGGCGCCGCTGGGCTCTATTTCATAGAGTTTTGGTTTATCATCATAGCCAGCTATGAGGAGAGAAACTCCGAAAGGCCTCGCCCCTCCATACTGCGTGTATATCTGGACGGTGTCTGCAACATACTTGACGATGTTCTTCACTGGAATGCTCTCATCATAGAGCACTCTGTGCTTATCTGCGTGGTTCCTTGCCATATCAACTATCTTGCGGGCATCTGCTATGAGGCCAGCGGCGACAGTGTTAACATGATCGTCTATCTCAAATATTTTCCTCACGGATTCATTGACAACGAGCTTGCTATAGTCATGCTTGACAGCTGCTAACACAACGCTGTCTTTTCCAACTACTCCTATGCTTGTAGCTCCTCTTTTGACAGCCTCCTTGGCATACTCTACCTGGAATAGCCTTCCATCTGGAGAAAATACAGTTATTGCCCTATCATATGCTTGTTGAGTTGCACCATACATCTTGTTTCACCCAACCCTATCTTTATCAATAGGGTTTTTAAAAGCTCTCAAAGACTGCCAATCCCTTGCAACAAAGAAAGCAGCTATGTAACTCTCAATAGGCAAGATTGGGTAGAGGAAAGCGCTTAGCACATTGACAACATAATAAAAAATGACATACCTCTCCAATTCCTTGTTCCCAATAGCCTTAGAGGTTAATCCCTGCAATGGCCTAAAAAACAAGTCCTTCGCAAAGGCATATGCATAGAAGCTCGCAAATGATTTAGGTTCGGAGATAGATGCTCCTAAAAGTGCAGTCGTTGCAAGAACATCCAAGGATGTGGAAGCTACTAACAACTTAGGTGCATTATCTTTGAACCGTTGCCACATTTTTGAGTTCTCCATATTCGTAACAGCTTTTTTATACTTAGTAACTCCTCTGTTCTTTGCTTTCCTTAATTTTCCATTGAGCAACATAGGGAGTAGTTCAACCATCCAATTTTTAAACATCTCCTATCACTATTTACCATATGTTAAAATTAACCTTCCCTCTATCTAAGAAGAGAAAGAGGAAGAGAAA
>RFJG01000029.1 GCA_003694965.1 Methanobacteriota archaeon
AAGCGGAACCAAAAACTCTCTTATACGGAACCAAGGTTCCGAACCTCCTTCTGCATATAGGTGTCGGTGAGCAACTAGTTGAAAGTGGCGCTAGCCTATCTGACATTTTGGCTCAGCCTTTTGATAAAAGGCTGACCGCCTTTTTTAAAGGCGGATTGATAAAAGGTCGGGGAAGATTTTAAAAGTTTGTGATGTGTTGCTTATTTTAAACATATTCTAACACAAACTTCTTATGGGTAATGGGGTAAGAGTTAAGGGAAGGAGAGTTCCAACAATAGATGAGAGCAAGAGGAAAAGAATATTCCAAAATATGGGCACAATAAAAGAGAGGATAATAAGAGAGTATCAACAAGAGACATACAGTGCTGAACTAGCGCAGAGGATATGTGATGGAAAAATAGCCGGAATATTCTCAATAATGAAAAAGAACAGGGCCGTAAGAAATGAAATTTATGAGGATGGCCGTCTCAAAAAGGAAGCTACAGAGCTCCTCTTAAAACTCCACTCGTTCTATCTTAACACGATATCTCCTATGGGAGAGTACAAGGTTATGCCAAAGAGAATAGCGCCAGAATATGGAGAAAGAGTAAAGGAGCTTATGGAAGAATTGAAGGATATAGATATGCCATTCATGATAAGGGCAGTTGAGGATTCTCTTAACATTATACCTCACGTCATGTTTGGAGGAGTTAGGACGAGTAGGTTTGGCACCAGGATAGCTTGGATAGGGGGAGATGTTGAGAGAGATACAGTAGCACCTATAGGACTTGTCTTATCTGGAGGTTCAGCCAAAGGAATAGCATATGCGGGATTCTTGAAAGCGTTGGAAGAGGAAGGTTTGTGGCCAGACTTTGTTATAGGGACTTCTGTAGGGGCACTCGCAGCAGCTTGTTTTTTTAGTGGAGAAGGGATAGATAAGATAAGGAGGACTCTGAACCCTAAAAACCTTGGCAAGATATTTACGCCATTGCAAGGTCCCTTTATGTTGATAGCATCAAAATTCAGGGGAATACTAGGGATGGGCTTTGACAGATATATGAAGAAAGTTTTCGGGAAAGCTAAGTTCTCTTCTATGCGGGATGTCTATATAGTTGGAACAATACAGAACCCTGTCCAATTCGGCAAAGTCCTCATAGGACAGGGAAGCACTATAAACAATGGGCTCTCATTCAGCGAAGACATAGCTGTATGGCAAGCAGTTATGGGTTCTTGTGCAATACAGGGGATAATACCACCAGCAGTTATTAGGAAAAGGTTCAAGGCAGAAAGGTTAGTTAAGGGAGAATTTGGAGTTAAGAGCGACAGCATAATTCTTGACCACATAATGTTGGAGGATGGGAGTGTTGTTGAACACTTACCTCTACTTAGTGGAGAGCTTATTATGGAGAAGATGGGAAAGCCGGGGCTCTTAATAGCGGTTAACTTATCCAATATGAACCCCGCATCCATACAGAACAAGGAAAGGATAGCGATAGCGAGGATGCTCATAGAAGCGAGCAGAGAAAGGGGAGCGGTGAGGAAAATCGTAAAAAAGGTTAGGGCCCTGTACCTCCTCATTAAAAGTAAGGTAAGGGAATATTTTAGGAGCACCGCTCCTATGAGGGCGTACTTGGGATTTGAAGCAACATATGAGCATAATGTGAGGCAGACTGTCAACGTAGTCAAAGGGAGTGGGAACAAGATACTGGTTAACCTAAATGCAAATGGAGAACTGGGAGGAGCAGAACTCATAAAGATAAAGAATACAGAAGAGTGTATAGAATACGGCTACAGTGTTGGGAAAGAACTCTGTTCCATCTTACTTGGCAAGGAGTTTAATAAAGTTTTGGAGCAAGGTGATAAATGATGAAGATAGCCATATTCACAGACTTCTACATAGAGGATGTTCCGATAGCAACGTCCATAAGGAAGCTCAAAAAGGAATATGAAAAAGAAGGGCATAAGGTCTATGTAATGTGCGCCTCTCAGAATAAGGATGTGGATGTAGAGGAGGGCGTTTTCACATTCACGAGTGCGAACATTAAGCAATACCCTCACTTCAGGTTGAGCCTCTCGCCATTCCTCTCAGCTAAGAAGATAGTTAGGGGCCTTAAAATAGATGTGATACATAATTTCGGGGTGGCTTCCATGGGAGCCGCTGCCGCAACATGTAAAAAAGAATTAAAAATTCCGTCTGTTGCTACAATCACGGACATAATGCCAAAGACGGCCCAATCTGGCATGGGTAGGAGAGTGGGCAAATTTATGGCAGACATGGCAAAGAAATACAGTAAGTGGCTCTATGGCTTTTTTGATGAAATTACATATCCCTCTGTATATGGAAAGGAGCTTATGGAGGGGATTGTTGAAGGAGGTTCTGTCATACCGCTGCCAGTTGGAGATAATGAAGAGGTTAAGAACAGCAACAGGTATGTGGGCTATGTAGGAGACGACGGGAGGACAAGGGATTTCAGCCCTTTGCTCGACAATGTGGAGAGCATAAAAAATGGGCTTAAGAAAAGTGTCAAAATCTATTCCATAAAAAAGAATGGGAACAGCGAAGGGGAACAAATAAGCTATACTGAGAGGTGGAGCGCTTATGGAAAGCTGCACACATATGTTGATGTGCCCAATTACTCAGCTTACAATTCCTATGCCTTGGAATTCCTAAAAACAGGAAAAACTTGCATATGCCCAGAGAATTCCCCAATGAAAGAAATTGTTGAAAGGGTCAACAAGGATTTAATCTATGAAAAGAAGTATATCGGGGACAGCATAAGGGCAGGGATAGAAGGGAAGGAAAAGGCAAAAGAAAAGACAAAGCAAATCTTAGAGGAGATTGAATCATCGCCGCAAGAATACCTCTCCATTTACAAGTCATTGCTCAACAAATCTTGATTAGGACTTCAACTGTTTTATGTGTTTTATGAGGTCGTCAATTGTAAATATGAAGACAAGCTCATTATCTATGTAAGACCTCAGCAACGACGATTGTTGTGTACCATCACTTAGAACTTTCTCGAACTTGTCGAGCTCTTCTTCAGAAGAGAATAGGATTATCTGGGCTCTTGTTTCATCGCCAACTCTTGAAAGTATTGATTTTATGAGGGATGCCTTGTTATATGGAGAATAGAGGTAGATGTCAAATTTCTGCCACGGGAAAGTTAGGGTCGTGCTTGGGAAGCTCTTGGACAATGGTTTAAATGGTATTGCCAAATCAACGCAAACATCTCTTATTTTCCTAAACATTACCAATTGGTCAGGAGTGAAACCATAATCCTGCCAGGATGAAGGCAAGTAGTAGCCATCCTTTTCTATAAGCTTTCCGGATGCTATGGCGTGGTTAAGGACTATCTCCAAGTTAAAATCATTGAGGACAAGCTCGTTGTCGCCAAGAACTGTAGATATGCCTTTCTTAATCTCATCCAAGTTCAATGGAGAGAACTTCCATTTATAGAATTTATTAACTTGCTCGAAGGCCTCTATTAGCTGTTCTTCTGTTATCTCTTTTGTGTCATACTCAACAGGCGCGAAATCTGGGATGTCTATTGAGAATGGCAACTCCTCTTTCCTCTTTATGAACATCGCAAATACGTAGAAGGCAGCAGATATTAGGAGCATGGCTATGTTGGTTGGTTTTAAGAGAGCTCCTATGTTTGTCCTCGGCACTCTCTTGAGAGTAACTGTTTGTGTTACAGCTCCTTCCACATCAACCTTGAAATCATATGTGCCAGAAGGTATGGAACCCTTAAAGTACTCGGACAAGTCAAAAGGTGCCGACTGAACCCCTGTATATGTCTTCTTGAAATCCTTATAGGAGATGGTTGCTTGGGAAACCTGTGTTGGCCTACCTCCAACATAGAATGTGAAATTGATTACTCCTTTGTCAAAATCCGGCTCGCCCTTAACTTCAAGCTGCCCTATCTCCAGCACTGTCCTCGCATAAGTATGGGCAGTCCTCGCGTCTACAAATGAAAGTATGTATGTTCCAGTAGAGAGGTTCTTGTTTATGTAGGTAGCTTTGAAAGGTATGTTGGGAGGTATCGGCACAGCATCGTTAACATCCCTCTCATCAACAACATTGTTGGACGGATCGTAAACTAAGAGCTTCACTCTCTTGTAAGCATTTTCTTTTGGGTTTAGGAACAACTCTATCAGGGACTCCTCGTTTGTAATGTTGTAAGGAAGGACGGGCATGGGCAATTGGAAATGAGCATAGCCGGGATAGTCCTTAGATACCTCTAGAGGTACATAGTATGTTCTATTGGCGGAGGTTACTGTCAATAGAGCGTTGAACGACTCTAACTTTTCCAACTTGTTGCTGCTCTGTTCGGGCTTCCAATCTGCATAGAAAGTGTAGTTGCCACCTGAAACAGAGTAATCAACCTTATCCCCGACAGAAGACCTTATGTAGGCATCAAAGACTTTTAGGATATCTGACAAGGCCCCCTTTTTCCCTCCCTTGTAATAGTTTGATATGCTCGCATCAACAGATACGGGTAGGAAGAGATACCTCATTCCTGATTTGGAGAGGACGAAATATGAGACATCATAAATTGTGTTAGAAGCTCCCTCTACTTCATACTCTGCATATGATAGAGAGAGGGCCTGTGATTTTTTTAGGGAAGGCTTGAAAGACACTCCTTCTGAAGTCCAAAAATCAGAAACAAACTTAGTCTGGCCTACATAGCTCTTTTGGACAGATGGGTCCTTTGAAATCAAGAAAAGGAGGATGTTCTTGGACCTAAGTACATCTATGCGGGAAACCATACTGTCCGGTAAATAGTCAGAAGGCACTATGAGTATCGATTCGCTCTTAAGCTGCGTGAATGATTGTGTTGATGAAATTACTGATGCAACCAACCCTCTCTTAACCAATTCCTCTTGCAAGGAATCCACAAGTTCCTTCCCGTTAGGAGTGAGGGAAGGGTCCTTGTATATGTAGACAATACCATTGAATGGCATCGTGAGGAAACCCAAAGAAACGTCATACTGCCTATCAACTGGCTCTATGTCAAGAGATGCTGCGACAGCGTTGAGCTTCTCTGTCCTTGTCCCGGAATCAACATAATAGGAGGATAAAGGAGTTACGGTAAATGGCTTCTCAACAATAGTGGCTTGCTGCGAAAGTGCCAATAAGACAGAACTGATTTTTAAGTATGCAAAAAATCCTATGGCCAACAAGACTAACAGCGGTAGGAGCTTGCCCAAGAGGACAATCGGGCCTTTTGGCGTTATTTTTTTCTCCTTTACTTTCTTTACTTCAACCTC
>RFJG01000030.1 GCA_003694965.1 Methanobacteriota archaeon
AACTATTGGGAGAAGTCTTCTGTTGTAGAATGATCTCTCTTTTCTTAGATAGCTCTATGTACTTCTTCTGGAGGTCCTCATAGTTTTTCTCGTCCTCTTCTGATAACTCTCTTATTTGCCTTTGGGCATTGAGAACCTGTATGCGTGAGCCAACCTTGTCAAGCTCCTTGTCAAGCTCTTCAAGCTCCCTCGCCTTTGACGGCTCCAAGAACAGGAGAGAGCTCCCATTGTCAATAACCTTGTATGGTTCTGTTGGCCTTATCTTACCGTCATATGTGTGGTTGATGCCAAGAGTCTTTAACATTATGGAGACCTCTTGAGGTTCTTCTAATTCTTCTTCTACCTTGCCCTTGTTGATGATGGAAGAGATGGACTCCTTGTTTTTGGCCTTCTGTAAAATAGATGATAGGACATCTCTCTTGCTGTACCAATGTTTTAGGATGAGAGTGCATCTCTTGAGGGAGTTCCTGTCTTTCTTCTGCCTAAATTCATCTAGGCTCTTTTCAAGCATCTCCTTGAGTGGAATTGTACAGCCGTCAAAAGACGGAACATCCTTGCCTTCTCCTATGCCGGAGATAAAGGCATTCCATTCTTCAAGCTTATTCTTTATGCTTTGCTCTTCCATGGTCTACCTCCGAATAGTAGTAGTGTTATGAGCAAGAGTTCTAAAAGGGCTATGTTGGTAGGGTCTTGTTTTTTTGGGACAAGGGACTCTAAGCTGACTATGTTATATGAATTTATGGTGTTGTAGTTAGCTTCTAAATTATTGGCTAATAACAATGTTGTGCTGTCATTGAGAAAATCTGCGTGGCTCTTGAAAACACGGCCCCAGAAGGAATTATAGCTCGTTATGTTGGGAGCCTCAGATAATTCTGCTTTTAGGTAGGCAACATAATAGAGGGATGTCAGATAATCGCCTTTGGCAGCTGAAACAAGGCCTAACTTGTAATAATCCAAGGCAGGTCCTGTTAGAGAATCCTCATTTAGTTTGAGGAGGTAAGATGTTGCCTTCTCCTTTAGGACTTTCTGGTCCAATAGAGGCCCTTCCAAAGAGGATGCCTTTGATAGGAGTTGTTTAGCAAATTGGCACCACTCATATGACTCTGCATATCCTCTTATTGTATAAGCCTTAGAGGATATTGTTGAGTCCTCTGATGCCTTGGAGAGCATGCCATATGCCCTCAATGCCCTGAACTTTGCACCAGCTATGTATTCAAAATTGTTGTAATTTGGCTGCGGGAACTCCAAGGTTGATAGGCAAGATTTGGCCCTTGCCTTTACATCTCTGTTGTTGATTATGCCATCCAATGCCATAAGCTCAGATGTTGCCAAAAAGAGGTCGTTGCTTGCTGTGTAATCATAGCCGTGAGAGTATTCCTTATCGGCATTGTTGAGTAATCCCTCATAGAAGGTTGTTGCTTCCTTTGGTATGTCCCCCTTGACATTATTCAAGGCATTGACATAGTCGCTCCTCAAAGCTCCGTAATAAGGAGAGAAATCATAGGCAAGAGTTGAGTTGCCTTCTACCTTAACGCCGTTGGTAGGGAACAAATAAGGCACTGGGTCAACACCGCTACCCCCTCTGAGTATGGAAAGAGCATCTTCTATTGTTGAGGCGAAGTATACCTTATCAAGAGAGAAGAATCTCTTGAGGAGTATGTAATCAAACCTGTCAGTTATGGGGATGATTAGCTTGTCTTTCTTTTTTAGGGCAGCCTCTGCCTTCTCCAATATGCCTCCAACAGGATAGACATTGCCGCTCTTGTCTATTGCTCCTGTTATGCCATAAGAAGAGAGGTTAAGGTCCTCTCCCGTGAGTAGCTCATAAAAACCAAGGGAGAACATCAAGCCTCCGGAAGGGCCCCCCAACTCCTCCTGGTTGCCGTTGAATGAGACGAGGGCAGAGCAGTTGGCAGCGAGGCCTCTTTCCCCAGCTACTTTCTCAGCAGCATTGTATGAATCCTGTAGGGATGTTTGGAGGTTCTTGTCATACTTAGTAGTTGAGACATCGATGAAAATGGATGATCCCCTGTCAGCAACTGGGAGGATATGGGCATTTATTATGCCGCCACTGGAGTGGTTGGAACTGTCTCCAAGAACAGCTAGCAGTGATATGTTGACTGGAGTGCATGCTTGGGAGAATGACAGGGAAAAGAGCAGTATAATGGCTAAGAATAATCTCCTCATATTCTATAGCTTTGGGTATCACACTTTTAAATATGTGCTCCCATATAGTTTTATGGTTAGTTCATCTGTGTTGAAGGTTTATAGCTCCTACAAGAATTCCATGGCAACAGATGATGACCTTTACAATGAACTTGCTATGGCCGTCAAGGAAAGAAGGAGAGAAGATGCATACTACTTATCAAGAGCCATATATGCCAGGGGGAGGGATGAAATAAAGGAAGAGACGAGCAAGCTCCTCGTAAGGAATGACATGAAGGATCTAGTGCCATACACATATTTAAAAGAGATGAAAAACAACCCCTCAAGGTTTATGAGAGAGGAGTAATAGGAGTTGGGTCAAAGCTTAAAAAACCATCTATTGAATGCTCTACACAGAGCCCGTAGTCGAGTGGTTAAGACGCTCCCCTGACACGGGAGAGATCCCAGGTTCAAATCCTGGCGGGCTCATCCCTTGAATGCCTTGGAGGAAAATTAATGGAAAGGAAATGCTATGTTACAACGCCAATCTACTACCCTAATGCCAAGCCACATCTTGGCTCTGCATACACGACGATAAGTGCTGATTTTGTCAAGAGGCTCTACGATGCTTTTGGATATAGGACTTTCTTCCTGACTGGCACTGATGAGCATGGGGAAAAGATAAGCGAAGTTGCTAAGAAAATGGGGAAGAGCCCGCAGGAGCTCGTCGATGAAATGAACGCAACATATAAGGAGGCGTGGAAAAAACTCAACATAAGCTATGACAGGATGATAAGAACAACAGAAGAGGCACATAAAAAAATTGTGCGGGAATTCCTCTCCAAAGTCTATGAAAAAGGGGACATATACAAGGGAAAGTATGAAGGACAGTATTGCGTAGGTTGTGAGAGATACTACACGGAGAAGGAGCTCATTGATGGAAATTGCCCCTACCACCTAAAGCCAGTTGAGAACAAGAGCATAGAGGCTTATTTTTTCAAGCTCTCCGAGTACAAAGAAAATCTCCTCTCATTTTATAGAGAGAATGAAGGCTTCCTTCCTGAGAAATACAGGAGCAACATAATAAATACGTTGGATGACATCAGGGACATATGTATATCGAGGCCCGTTGAACAAGTTGATTGGGGAATACGGCTGCCGTTTGATGAGGAGCACGTTGCTTATGTGTGGTTTGATGCACTCATAAATTACTTGAGCGGCGTTGATAGCATTGAGGGAATGTGGCCTCCGGATATGCACATAATGGGAAAAGACATAATGTGGTTCCACGCAGTGCTCTGGCCAGCTATGTTGATGTCCTATGGCATAGAATTACCACGACGGATACTTGTGCATGGGTTCCTGACTGTTGATGGCAAGAAGATGAGCAAGAGCCTGGGCAATGTTGTGGACCCATTGGAAGTTGAAGAGAAATATTCCAGTGATGCCCTAAGGTATTATCTCCTCACGAAAGTCTCATTCGGAGATGATGGAGATTTCTCGTGGAAGCTGTTCAGGGCATCCTATGCCAACGAGCTAATAGGACACTATGGCAACCTCGCCAACAGGCTCGTAAAGTTGGCAAACTCTGTTGGCATAGAAGATGGGGAGTATCCGAGAGAAGAGAGGCTCCTTGAATTGAGAAGTAAGTTAGAAGCTCTGGTCTCAGAATACAAGCTGGAGGAGATACTGAGGTTTTATGGGGAAGAGCTATGGGCAGAGGTAACTGAGATAAATGCTTACTTGAATGATAAGGAGCCTTGGAGAACAAAAGACGGGGAAGCTAGAAAAGTTGTTGGAGCTTGTTTGAAGGCATTTGTATTCATAAGTGCATTGCTAGAGCCCCTCATACCGCAAGGAGCTGGCAAGGTCCTCGAAGCTTTCAGCAGGGAAAGGAGCATAGAAAAGGCAGGGCTTGAGCTACCAGAAGTAAGAATAGAGAGCCTCCTACTCTATAAGAAAGTGGAGGACTGAATCAATCCTCGCTTGTAGCTGGAGCAAGATAGTATCTTATTTGCGCGCCCTCCAAACTAAATGAGAGCTTGAGGGGCTTGTCCGTCTCTAAATAGAGTTTGACCTCATCTCCCTTGCGCGTGCTCTTTAGGATATCTTCCAAATACTTGATTGGGTAGAGAGCCTTGGCGCCAGTCTCAGCATTAACCTCTATTAGCTCCTCTCCTTTTTCCAATGATGTGCTTACTTGCCCTACATCGCTCTTTGCCTCTGCCTCAAATCCATCTGGCGTTATTATGAGCTTGACATAATTAGCTGCCACAGAAGCATCTTTTATGACATTCTTGAGGGCATCAGCATCTATCGTTATGTAATTGCTGTATTCCACAGCTGGCTCCCTGTTGAGGCCTTCTGCGAGCTCCAGCAATGGAACCTTGAAGGACCTCTTGCTCTTAGGGCCTATAAAAGTTAGCGAGAGGAGGTTCTCCTCTTTTTCCATAGTCAATTTCTCATTGGCCCTGGCGCTCTTGAGGATATTCTTTATGTAGTTTATGTCGAGGCCGAGGCTCGCATCCTCCTTGTTCTTGAGGTCAAATTCTGCGAATAGCTCCCTCGGTATATAGTAGACGATCATGGATATCTGGCTTGGGTCCATAGCCAAGAGTTTCATCCCGTCTTTGTTGAGCTTGAACGAGCCCTCGTCTATTATGTTCCATACGACCTCCATAGATTTAGAGAAGGCCTTAGCTGAAGGATAGGTAAGTCTCATAATAACACCAAAGGGGCTTTAATGCAAAAGGTTTTTAAATCATTGAACGCCCCATTCACTAGGCTTCTCAGCCCCTTCCCTGAGAGAGTGTAGCGGGTGAGGAGCCCTTATTATGTCCTTAAAAGGAGAGTCCTTCCTCTTGAGGAGGACTATGCGAGAGCTCTCCTCTTCATTGCGCCACTCATAATCAGGGAGATGGGATAGGAGGCTCTCTGAAAAAGCCCTTATGTAGTCGTGGTCTGCCATATTTTCCATTACAAGTCTCTTCCTGCTCTGGCCTAAAAACATATAACTCTTTACCTCTATGTAGTCGGGCTTAGCAATATTGTAGAGTTTGGCATACTCCTCAATATGCTCTTCTTTGTCGTTAAGGCCTTTTATGAGAGTATATCTTATAACTCTCCTTGTCGGAAGGGAGGGGAGTAATCTCAGAGTAGCTAAGAGCCTCTCCCAACCATCATCATATATGCTCCTATTGATGCGCTTAAAAAGACCCTCATTAGGAGCATCCAAGCTTATGTATAGCTGTGTTGGGAGAGAGTCCTCCTTCTTCATCTTTAGGAAAACGCTGCTATCCTGGCCATTACTGACAAGGAATATACTCTTGACGCCCTCTCTTGACCTCAACTCGCTTATGAGTTTCCCTATGAGTGGATATATCGTAGGCTCTCCGCTTAGGCTTATTGCCCAATGACTAGGGAAGGAATTGAAGACATTGTCAAAGAGCTCCCTCGGAACATTGGCATTGCCACCAAAACCAGATAGAAGTTTCTTCCTCTGCTCAACCACACTATCTATTATATAAGCTGGCTCATCTACCTCCTCTTCTTCCATAGAGGTTCTAGAGTACCACTCCATAGGCCGCCAGCAGAAGACACAAGCTTCTTGGCACCACGCAGCGCTCGGCGTCATCTCCGCGCACTTGTGTGTGTCTATGCCATAGAACTTGTTCTTATAGCAGGTTGTGGCAGATGTGAGGCTATCCTTTGTCCACTTACATATATGGACTGCTGAATGGTGGCCTACGATGCCATATACTTTTTCCCATTTCTCACGCTGTCTTGGATTAAATGAAACCTTGCCATCTATCTTGGCGTCCTGCTGCCTATCCTTACTTTCCATAACCTCTCTATTTATGTGGGGGAATGGTTTTAACAGTGTTTGTTAACCATACCTCTCTTTTAGGCAAAAGAGCTTGTAAGTTAGGGAAGCCACAGCATAGGAGAATTCTTCTCTCCCTTTGCAAGGCCTATGCTCAACAACATCGCAAGCTAAGACATTGTTATTCTTGAATAAAAGCTCTAATGAGGAATAGAGCTCATTCCACATAAGGCCAGCAGGCTCCGGATTGGAGCAGCAAGGCATCGCTGCCATATCAAGAACATCCACATCAACACTTAAGTAGAGTTCCTTGCTCTTAATGGAGCTTAATTGACCACTACTAAGTATGGAGATGCCACCATTACCATCAATAAAGTCCTTCTCATCTTCTGAGACACTCCTTATGCCATATAATGTTAGGCTCTTCCCAGCTTCTACTGCTCTCCTTGCCCAAGTTGCGTGCGCAATCTCCCTACTTCCATAAGTATTGAGCATATCTGCGTGCGCATCAAACACAAAAAGCTCCTTGAATGGCTCAGATGAATAGAGAGATAATGTGTGCTCACCGCCCAAGAAGACAGTAAAGCGTCCATCATACAAAGACGGCAGTTCTTCCATACTTTTTGCTCTCTTAGTCTCTATGCCTTTTGAGGCAGCATTAACGCCCAATGAGTAATCATAAGGCTCTACATTGTGACTCTCTTTAACTACTGCATCTGGAGCAAGAGAAGTGCCCCTCATATAAGCAGTTGTCTCCTCAAATGGACATAGTATAAGGGAATAAAGAGCATCTTCCGTAAACTTATCGTGCAAGTGTAAAAAATTACCTTCCATAGAATGGGTTCACCTCCTTTCCATAGATTACATTTCCGCTGCTATCCACCTCCATCCTTATCCTTATCCTCCCATCATTGAGTTCAAAGATATCCTCACTGACTTGCTTTAGCGTAGTGTTGGCAAGGAGTGGTTCATCCAACTCTATCGCATTCCTCATACCCCTACTTATAACATAGAGGATTTTCCCATAAGATATTATGGATAAGTCCCCACAAGCTTTGACAATTATCGGCTCTTCTAAAGACGGTCCTATGTTGGCACTAGATTCCATATGATCATCAACAAAAAAGTAGTAGAGACTACTCTCTTTATCGAGGAGCAGGAGGGAGCGCTCAGAAGAAGAAAAAACAAATGAACTTGCCTTAGCCGGCCTTATCTTGGAGATAGCCAAGTTTATATTGAATGCCTTCTCTTCCTTATCAACAGAGACAAGAGCGACTATGCCCTCGTTTGGCTCAACAAAGAATACAGAAGAAGAATCCCTTGAAACAAGGAAGGCATCATCACTTATAGAAGGGCAGGAAAGGCGTGCATTGCCAACTAAGAAAATCTCCCCGCTGCTCCTATCTCTGATGTAGAATAAACCATCATCCAATATGAACGACATATCAGTCAGCTCTACTTTCTTCTTCAACATCTTCCCTCCTCACATAGACATCGAGAGTGAATGGCCTCAACATCGCAGGCATCCCTTCTTTTTCCTCTACCTCTCTATCTTCCCCTAAGATAGCTGCCAGCATTATTGTGCTGTCCTGCCCATTATTGCCAAACTGCTCCTCTAGTGTTTTGTTGATTGCAGTTTCTCTGACTGTATAGTAGTTATTGCTAGAATGAAAAGATAGCTGTATGTATGTTGGAAATGCTGCCATATTATAATTAGGAGTGGTGTTGGTGCAGTTAGCATAGTAAGGAGCTAAGAAGGAGCTGTGGAGAAGCTTCTTTCTCTCAACGCCTTTTGATAATTGCGAGAGTGTAATGGTGCTTCTTATTTCATTCTCAACCTCTGTTGTAGATGCATAGCTGTATGGAATTGTTAAGTTGCTCTCCTCCAATTTTACAGCAACAGAGTTAGTGTCGTCAATGAATGCTATGCTATCAGCCATAGTAAAAGCACTTTGTGTAATGTCTGGGGTTGCTACAATAGACGTTGGCGTAATGCTTGGTAAAGTAAGGTTAATACTACCTCCTTGTTCCTCCGACCTAATCTTTTTTATGGGTGCTCCTCTTTTCTTGTCTTTGTCAATGCCACCATCACTTTCTAGGGCGGTGCTAGCTTCCACGAACGAGAAAAGGAAATCAGCCAATGAAAAGTAGAGATGGGGCAAGATTTGGTGAACAGCCACATCACTGCCTTGCCTATGTGTGGAAGTTGATACTAGCTCTGCATATAGAGAGCCTGGTGGGGTGCCGTGAACCTCATAAAAAAGCCTGTCAAGGATTGCAGTTCTTTCCCTTAATCTTAAACGAGAGTAAGTAGTTGGTTTCTTTTCTTGGAGCTTTTTCAAGGCTTGTGTTAAATTAATAGAGACCATAACAATGTAGCCATCAACGAGGAAGTAAAAGGTAATTGTTTTTAGATGGCTCCTGCTCTTGCATTGCAGGGATTCGCTGCCATCCACATCAACAATATTGTAGACGGCATTGCCAGCAAGGACATTGTCCCTTATTCTCTTCAGCCTACTCTTCTCCTTTCCTTGGACAAAGTCAAAAAAATTCTTGCCAATGATGGAGGCTGCCTTTTTTATGGGCGCTTCCTTCCCAGTTTCCTCCTCCCAACGCTCTATGTTCTTCTCTGCCTGATCATTTATGTAGAGGACATTCATAGATTTATCCATTATACAAACCGTTGGCTCAACATAGTTAAAGAGGCTCT
The DNA here is from genome assembly GCA_003694965.1 of Methanobacteriota archaeon. Lineage (GTDB taxonomy): Archaea > Micrarchaeota > Micrarchaeia > Anstonellales > J096 > J096. The sequence continues at coordinate 8,679 of RFJG01000030.1, forward strand.
TGGGTAGGGCATCATTAAAGGCGATAGATAGGTTGAGGTGCGGAGTCTCTATGTTTATAGCTCTGGAGTCTCGTTGCCTTTCTTGTTGACAGCACGCTCCTACTCTTATTGCCAGCGGCTTTTTGAGAGAACTCATATGAGTATGGAGTGATATGTCCTCCCCTAACCCGTTCTTATCTGCACCAAAGCCTGCTCTTACTCTCTTATTGTTATGAGTAGTGGAGCTTTCTTTACTTGTCTTATTGGCAGCGATGGTGCCATCTTCTATGCCCATTACCTCAGCCTCAACATGCCATTGTTGTGGTCATAATCAAGTATCTCCGCATAGCTTCCCCAAGCGATTATGTGCTTTATTGACTCCTTTAAATCACCCTCATCAACGTCGCTCTCAATCATCTCCTCTATATCCCTTATGCTTATGTAGTGCTCTTTCCTGAGACATTTCTTTATCTCCTTGAACAATGGCATCTGCTCAACGATGCGCGCCAAGTACTCCTTCCTATCCTCTGGGTCCTTCTTGACGAGGTGTTTGCCCTTTGTAGTCAATGAAAGCAAATGCCCCTCTATTTTTATGAGGCCGAGCATGGAAGCAGTGTCTATTATTGGCTCAAGCTCATTGAACTCCATACCAGTCAAGTCCCTTATGTCATCCACACCTATGCGCTCATAATCTGCTAATAGCTCCAAAAGGCCAAGAACCTTCAAAACACCACTTTCAGGTATATCCATACGTATCACTCCAATAATATTCCATAGACCTTATCAATATATGCCTCAAGCTTCTTGCTGCGCAAGTTGCGAGGCCTCTCCAAGTCTATGTTGATTAGGGACTTCATGCCCTTGTCTGGGTCAAGAACTACTATCTTATCTGCCATGAACACAGCATCCTCTATACTGTTGGTAGTCATCACTATGCCCTGTGTTGGGGTTTCATCAGAGACAACTCTGAGCAATTCCTCCTTTAGGGCTATCCTTGAAAGGGCATCAAGGTTGCCGAAAGGCTCATCTAATAGGAGGACAACAGGGTTAAGAGAGAACGCCCTTGCTATTGATGCCTTCATACGGAGGCTCCTGGAAAGCTCAAATGGATACTCCTCCTCATAACCAGAAAGCCCTACTATGTCAAGAGTCTCAGCTATCCTCTCCTCCCTATCTTTTTCTGAGATGGGCAAGTGTTGGAGTGCAAGGTCCATATTCTCCTCTATTGTAAGCCAAGGAAATAAGGCAGGTTCATCAAATACCATAGTTACTAAATCCTGGTCGGGCTTCTTTTGGGTTAGGAAATGTATGGAGCCCCTAGTTATCTTGTCAAGGCCTGCGAGGGCTTTGAGGATGCTCGTCCTTCCTGAGCCAGAAGGCCCTACGAGGACAACTATCTCACCTTTGTTAAGGGTAAATGTGACATGCTTAAACACAGAAACTCCCTTAACTTCCATCGCTATGTGGGATACCTTGAGGACTGGGAGAGTAGTATCTCTCTTATTGCTTGTCTTGTGTACATTTTTCTTTATGTCATCATTAGCCCTCACATCTTCCACCTCTCAGAAGCGAAACGCTTCATTAATGGTCTCCATAGAGTGATATTTATAAGAGGGATTGTTATAGCGACTGCCAAGGATGTGAGTATGAGGAGAGAAATGTCTCCTGTTTGGTAGAGAGCAGAACTCATAAGGGAACCTAAGCCTTCAACAGAAAGAACTCCTTGCCCTGTGTTGAGATACTCCGATACTATGATGGCATTCCAACCTCCCCCTATGGCGCTTATGGAGCCTATGATGATGGCTGGCATCATCGCTGGAAAGACTACTCTGTAAACATAGTCGTGCTCCTTAAGAGAGTAGAGCCTTTTCAACTCCTCCGCATATGCGGATATGGACTTCAGGCTCCCATAGGCATTGAAGAATATGTACCACTGCATGCCAGTCATAAGGAAGATAAGAGTGCCAAGTTCAAGGTTCCCACTCATCTCCAAAACCAATAGGGCAACAACAGGGAAAAGTGCAGTAACTGGTATGGCAGCGAATACCTCAAACAGCGGCGCTATTATTGCATCAAGGACTTTTGTCTTTGCTATAAAATAGGCTGCCGGGACTGTCCAAAGTAGAGATATGGAGAAGGCAATAAGTATGCGCAACGCAGATTTTATGAAAGCAAGAGGAATAAGAGATGCTTGGCTGGATAGATGGCTAAACGCCCATATGGAAGCATAAATGGAACCGATGACAATGGCAAAGACAACAAAGAGTGTCGTTAACTTGAAAAGCTTGACAGAGATGTCTATTATGTGGTGGCGGGTTAGGAAATAATCAAATGCTGCTATGTTGGTATAGAAAAGCTTGACAAGCTTCCGGAAGTAGGGAACGGGATTGCCAATTAAGGGAAGCCTGCTTAATATGTAATTATAGATGGTTTTCTCTTTCTTGCTGCCAAAGAAGAGAGATATTAGGGAGAGGAGAGGTTTCCATACTAAGATGTTCATAAGGAAGACGACAAAAGTTACTGCGAATACTCCCATAAAAACAACAATGTAATTGCCCTTGAGGGCATTCTCCATCATAAGAGAGCCGATGCCAAAGAGCTTGTAGCTCTTACTACCCAATGTTATTATCTCAGTAGCTATTAAGAAGTACCAGCCATTTGCCCACGAAACCATTGAATTGGAAACAACATTCTTGAGAGAATTTGGCAAGTAGAGCGTTATGAGTTTTGTTAGTTTTCCCATCCTAAACATAGAAGCTATTGCCACTAAGTTCTTAGGAGTTGATATGAAAGACTCATAGACTGCAAATATTAAGTTCCAAACCATACTTGTTACTATGAGGAATATGACGGCAATTTCTGCACCAAAAGGAGCCGGCAATGTATTTATGAGAAAAACTAAGGCTATAGGGAAGAAGGTAAGTATTGGGACCGACTGAAGGACATCAACAACTGGCATTATGATGGATTCCATCCTCCTGTCTCTCGCAGCTATGTAACCAAGAGAGTAAGCTACGAACAAGGATACGGTGTAGGCAATTAACATGCGCGTAAAGGAAGCAACCAGCTCTTGTAGCATCAAATATAGAATGAGCCAAGGTTTTAAAATATTAGAGGGATGTGGAAATTATGGCTGGCAAAGAGAATAAGGAAAAAAGCAGAGGCAGCTCGCTGGAATGTTGCGTTGCAGTGGTTATGACCACATTTAGTAGAGAGGAAGATGCTGAGAATGTGGCAACATTGTTGCTCTCCAAATCACTCGCATCCTGTATACAGATGAGCAACATAAAGAGCTTGTATAAGTGGAAAGGCAGATTAGAAAAAGGAAAGGAAGTGCTATGCATCATAAAATGCCTGAAAGACAATATAGAGGGCGTTGTAGAAGAGATAAAGAAAAACCACACTTATGAAGTGCCAGAAATAATTGTATTGGAAGGGAGAGCAAGCAAGGAATATGTAGATTGGATGAGGAGGAATGATAAAAAGGATAAGGAGGGCGGAGGATTGGTGGAAGCAAGATTTATAAATTAGGGGAGAGATAACATAATGCTGTGATGAAATGAACAAACTCTGATTAATGATGAAGTTGACAGCGTCTGAGGTGGTGGTATGAGAGTTATGGACCCCTATAAGAGGTTGGAAGAATTTAGGAAGAGGTTAGAGAAACTCTTTCAAGGGCTTGAGGATAAGGAAGTAGGAATTTTTGAGATAGCAAAGCCACACCTTAATGCCTATAAGGAAAGGGGCAAGTATGTGTATGAGTTTGAGATGCCCGGCTTTGATAAAAAAGATATAGCAATATATGAAGAGGGAGGAGCTCTTGTCATAGATGCAGAGAAAAAGAGCAAGGAAAAGAAGAAGGGAAAGAACTACTTCTATGCTGAGAGCATGAGTAGAGCCCTCCACAGGGAAGTGCCTTTGCCTCAAGGGAGCGATATAAAGAAGATAAATGCGCAGTACAAGAACGGCGTGCTGAGAGTAGAGATTCCAGTAAAGGGAATGGCAAAGAAAAAGAAGGCTAAGATAAAGGTAAAGTAATAAAAGACAAGGAAGAAGTGAAAATAGAGAATAATAGATTAATGATTAGTAGAGATGAATATAGGCGTAGATAGAAGTAGTAGACTAAAAGAAAAGGATTAAGTTAGCATAGAATAGAGAAAGAAGGAAGCCAGCAGCCAAGAAAGGCAAGTAGGGGAGCATACCCGCATAGACGGGAATCTCCCTTATTCCTTTTTTCTTCAGCTTTTCTATTAATTTCCTATCAACTACCTTAGAGTTGCCAACAACTGCCTTTATGTTGGTTGGGAGGTCCTCTGCTATTACTTCTTCCTCTGCTTCATCAACAGGAAGTGTTGAGGTTATTGCCTTTTTTATGTCGGGGGCGAATATGCCCACAAGAGAAGCTGAAAGGGAGAGTATGAAAAGGAGCGCGGCAAAGAGAGGATTGTAGAGCATGGAGGAACTGCTGTAGAAATACCAGAAGACCAAGAAGGCTGGAAGGATGAGGGCATTCTTCCATTCAAGCTTGGAGATGCCTTTCCTCGCAACAGCTATTGAGAAGTAAATAGCGCTGAACAAACCGAATAGAACGCCGGAATAGAGGAGCACTGGTAGTATGAAAGGAACTCCTACGAGAGAAGAGGGCACTATTGGGAACATAAGAGCTATTATGGAAAAGAAGACGGGGTCTGCTAAACCCATAATGCCGAACTTATATGCTATGTAGCCAAGAGCAAGTATGAGAACAGCCTGTAATAATGCAAAAGTGAATTGTCCCCAAGGAAGAAGAACATAAGAGAATAGGAGAGAGGAGATGATGAATAGCAGCATTATGTTGTTTGGGATGTCCTTGTTATTGAGAACATCGAGAGTAGTCCCTATTGCTAAGTATGTTCCTGTTATGAAAACACGCATAAGCAAATCCAAAGCCATAGGCTAAGGTAGTATGAAAAGGTATTTAAGTATAGCCCAACTATGTCAATCAATGGTTGAAGTCAAGGCTATTGAGTTTATACTGGCCCTTAGCCTCTACATAGGGATAAAATTTCTCTCTGCCTTCCACAATACACAAAAAGTTAGGGAGCTCTTGGCAGGCCTGGTTTCCCTGTTCGTGTTCTTCAACCTCTGGCTCTACACATATAGCGGGATATTGGGCAGTTTCTTCAGTATGTTCAGCATAGCCCTGAACGCAGCCCCAGTAATAGGCATAGGGGCATTGTATTACATAGATTCAAAGAAGAGAAAAGCGCTCAATTACTTCTCCAAGTATGTTGATGAAAAGGTAGTTAAGGAGTTGATGAAAAAAGATATCTCTGTTGGTGGAGAGAGGAGAGAGGCAACAATTGTATTCACTGATGTAAGGGGATTTACTGCTATGAGTGAAAAACTGCGGGCAGAGGACATCGTTGAGATACTGAATGGGCATTTTGACATAATAGCGGATGTATGCCATAAAAAAGGAGGAACATTGTTGAAATTCATAGGAGATGCAGCTATGGTAGCGTTCAACATACCACTAAAACAGGAAGAACACGAGAAACTTGCTATAGAGACTTGTAAGGAAATAATAGAGTTGATGAAAAGCTATTCCAAGGAAGTGAAGAAAAAATACGGTGTGGAGTTCAAGATAGGGATAGGGGTTGCCAGCGGAGAGCTCGTTGTCGGCAACATAGGCTCTGAGAGGCAGATGGATTACACCGTAATAGGAGATGTCGTCAATACTGCTGCGAGGCTCAACGGCGTGGCAAAGGGGTGGGAGATAGCCGTGCTGGCTAAGACTGCGAAGAAAGCTGAGATAAACGGGGAAGTTGAGAAGGCAGGAGTAAAGGGCAAGAAAAAAGAGGTGGAATTCGTGAGGTTGAGAGTGTGAAGTGCCTGTTATTTGGGAGATGTGAAGGGCATAGCCTGTTGTTGCTGGCATTGGCAATAGCCTTAATCAGCATACCAAAAGAGATGAGCTTGGTAAATTTCACATATAACATTGCCTTAATGCTTGGGAGCCTTGCAATAACTGCAATGCTTGCCAAGGTATCCTCAATAGATATCAAGAAGTATCTCTCATTTGTTGGCCTCGTATGGCTGGCAACATTCCTGCTCTTGAGTTTTTTCCTTATCTTGGATAATGGCCTTGGCCTTAATGGCACCATAGTTGGGGCTATGGCAACAATAATAACATATTATGCAATAGTAGTTCTCTCATACCAAGTAGAGCAGGAAAGCTCATTAATGTGGGGCGTTCTCTCGTTGTTATGGTGGTTCATATTCTATTTCTATGTGCTAACACTTACTTTATAAGTCTTA
>RFJG01000031.1 GCA_003694965.1 Methanobacteriota archaeon
ATATCAAGTATGTATGCTTGCATCACATTGACGACCAATATCGTCTGCGCGAATGTTGCAAACGTCTCCAATGTTAGAGTGAATGGGATGGATGATTTCCCAAAAGCAACCTCGTATCCTTTTGTCTTCCCCTGGAGCGTGCCCCCAGTAGATTCAAGGATTTTTACGATGTTGTAGTAGGATAGCGTCGTGCTCAAAAAGCCAAAGCTCTCAGAAAGCATTGCCTTGTTATAGCCCCTGCCAACTAAGACAAAACAAGGGTCATTTTGTAGGCCCTGTTGCTGACAGTAGTAGTGCGCTCCAACTGGGTCCGCACTCCTCACGAGGTCGCTCGCTATGCTCATAAATGGGAATATGAAGAATAAGACTACCGCAACTATGAAGAATAACTCCAAGATAATGTTCTTGGACGCTAACTTGAGAGGGTCGCTCTGTACTATCTTGCCGAACAAATAGAGGAGTGCCGCCAACGCTATACCTATCGGAAGGGCTGAGGAAAGATACTTGATTATAACTCCCATATATGCATTGAAAAGTGTCATTGGAAAGACAGCACCTCCGAAATTGTCTTCACAAATGTTATGGAAAGAGTGAATATAAAGCTTGGCACTATGACAGCTATGAATAGGCCATATGCTGCTATTGATATGGCCTCATTAAGAGCAAAAACTAAGACTGAGAGCATAATGCCGTAGTGCAAGAAAAAGAAGGACACTGAATTGAGTACATTAGATGTCCGACTGAAGAATGTCCCACTATGGGAGCTCGCTGCAGAATACAGAGAGGCTTCATCCATAAATGTGAGGACATCATTTAATGGCGGCAGTAGGAGGAGATAAAAAAGAGGCATAATTACAGTAAATGAAAGGACAATGGCTAAGAGCTCATTGGCAGCCCTCCTTGTTGGAGGGAGGAACCTCAACAAGATAGACATGGGCAAGAGGAGCTCATAACCGACAATTCTTATTGCATCTATCGTTGCTATCTGGAAAAACATGCTCGTAATGAAGAGCATCATACCATCGCGGAACATCGTCAATGGTTGGAGCACAACATCGAAGCCAGCAGCGAGTTTCTGGGCTATGTCGAGGCCTCCTAAGCTGGTCAACTTGGCGCTATAGCTATTGAACACTTCAAAACCGTGAACTATGTGGACAATTTCTCCAAAATCTGGGAGCAATTTCTGATTTAGGACAAAGTAGAGTATGTTATTAACCTCTTTCAACATATCATAGCGGCAGGCGCTTGCCGAGAAAGTTGGCATAAATTGTTGGGAGGTTGAGAGATATTGGAAAGCTATGAGACTAACCACATTATAGAGAGCTATTGTAAGGACTCCTATTATTATGTTAATGACGAGCTGACCCTCTTCTATGTTGAGCCATCCCTGTAGCTTGTTATCCGGTCTTATCTTAAGCAACATCCTCACAACAACCAAGATAAGGACCATGAGAGGTATGATGAGCCATATAAGAGAGGGTATAGCAACACTGCAAACAACTGCCATCACATCACCTTGTTAAGACCGAAGAGGAGGGCCTCTCCTCCCAAGGCTTGCGCCAACTCCTTATATGCAGTTATAGATATCATTACCTCAAAGAAAAGCGATAATAGCAGGAGGACTAAGAATTTCCCAATGACGAAGAACTCCACAGTAAGGAGGCTGAACAAGCCCCTAGCCACATCAAGAGGGTTGAACGCTATGAATAGGGCAAGAGTAGATAGAGATGATGCAACCTTTGTAGCAACTACGAGCTTGCCACTAGTTGGCGGGACAAATGATTTCGTAGTTGAGATTACAGTGCCTCCAATTAAGTACGATAGGGAACCCTCGGCTATCTTGGCTATCCTGTCCTTTATGTTGGTCCATAGTGTTGATGTAAGGGAAGCCTCCTCAGGGGTTTTCACAGCCCCGCTCTGGATTAAGGAGTTCCTAACTTGTGGGTCATTGATTAAATTGTAGTACTGCTCTGCCGCATCTTGTGATATCTTATTCCCTCCTAACGCTGTCGGCACTTCTAAGTTAGGAATGGCTATGCTATCTCCCGTGTAATATATCCTGAAAAAGAGGTTATCGGTGAAAACAACGGATAGAGGGAAAACAAAGTAGAGAGTTAAGGTAAGGGCAAGTATAGAGGAACCGAGGCTCTTAGTGAAGTTCATCGCCCTGAAAAGAGCACCCAATGGCAAGAGGAACGCAATCAAAAATGGTATTGTCCTAATCAAGTAATACCTAAGGATGACCCCTAAGAAATTCATTACTGCCAAGTTCATTAGAGTAGATTGATAGCTCAGTATCATATGTAAGCCCGCAAGTGGCTGCACAATAAGACTTGTAGAGGAGATTGTGTATAATGGAGTGTTAAAGGCAAATAGGATAGACATAAATGCCTCGTAAATGTAAGCCGTGATGTAGATGTTCTCAGCAACCCCAACATACTTTTCAAGAGATAGTTGCGCCATTATTATGTGAGCATCGCTTACTATGGTAGGAAAACCGAACATTGTAGATATTGCTGTTGATGTTAGGGAAGCAAGAGCCAAGAAAGTACCCAAAACAACTATGGTCTCCATTACATTGTTCAATGACTGCTTAGCCCTTGCGAGCATCTGGCCGTCGTTGATTATTTTTGCAAAGAAGTAGTAGATGGCAGCCAAGGCTACTCCTATCCCTATGCCAGCTCCTATGAAGGGAATTGAAGCGATAAAAATCCCGTATATATCGACGGGGAGCACGCGGGCAATGTTGCTCATCGCTCTACTATTATAAGCCAATGTTTTTAACCTCATCTCATTAAGCATAAAGCCATGAATAAGGAAGTAGTAGCGAAAGAGGAATTCCTCCACATAATTGAAAAAGAGGGGAACATGAGAGTCCCTGCCCACATAATAGCGACTGAAAAGCTAATGAAAAACATGATAAATGATAGGACAATGTGGCAACTAAGGAATGTTGCCTCCTTGCCAGGAATAGTGGACAAGGCAGTCCTTATGCCAGATGCGCACGAGGGATATGGCTTTCCAATAGGGGGGGTGGCTGCATTTGACAGAGAAGAAGGCATAGTGTCTCCTGGCGGAATAGGCTACGATATCAACTGCGGCGTGAGGCTCATAAAAACTGAACTCTCAGTAGAGGACATAGAGGGGAAGGAGAAGAAGCTGGCAGAGAAGCTATTCAAAGCAGTGCCAACAGGAGTTGGAGCATCAACTCCATATAAGTTGAGCCACGATGAGCTTGACACACTGACAGAGATGGGAGTAAAGTGGGCTCTTGAGAGAGGCCTCGCACTAGAAGAGGATGTCAAGAGCATAGAAGAAGAGGGATATATGGAGAATGCTAACGCAAAGAGGGTCTCGCCAACAGCAAAGGCAAGGGGCAAGAACCAAATAGGGACACTCGGCGCTGGGAACCATTTCTTAGAGGTCCAGGTTGTTGAGGAGATAGCGGATGATAGGGCTAAGGAATTCAACCTTAGGGAAGGGCAGGTTGTCATAATGGTCCATTGCGGCAGCAGGGGCTATGGGCACCAAATAGCGACAGACTACATACATGAGTTTATGCCAATAGCTAGGAAGAAAGGGTTTTTCCTGCCAGACAAGGAACTTGTCTATATGCCACTGAAAGAGGAGAAAGCCTGGCATTACATAGAAGCTATGAGGTGCGCAGTGAATTTCGCATTTGTCAATAGGCAAGTAATAGCGTGGCACATAAGAGAAGTATTTAGCAAGATGTTCAACATAGATATGGTAGATATGCCGCTCCTCTATGATGTGGCTCACAACATAGCAAAGTTTGAGGAGCACAAGACACGAGATGGCATAAGGAACGTGCTAGTCCACAGGAAGGGAGCGACAAGAGCATTCCCAAAAGGAAGAGAAGAAATACCGCAGAAATACAGGGAAGTTGGCCAGCCTGTCCTCATACCTGGCTCAATGGGAACTGCCAGCTATGTATTGGTTGGAGAAGAGGGCAGTATGGAAAGGAGTTTTGGCAGTAGTTGCCACGGAGCTGGGAGGAGGATGAGCAGGAGGCAAGCCACTCACGAATTCAAGGGAGAGAGCCTCGTCAAACAGCTATGGAGCAACAAGCACATATATGTAAAGCCCAAGAGCATGAGAGTGGCCGCAGAGGAGGCTCCTCTTGCCTACAAGGATGTTGATGAAGTTGTTAGGTCTGTCGAGCTTGCTGGTATAAGCAGCGTCGTAGCGAAGCTAAGGCCTCTCATAGTTGTCAAAGGATAAAAAGAAAGGTGGAAACTAAAAAATAAAAGAAATAGGGGAGTTACTGCCCTGCTGACACCTGCATGGCAACGCTTGCCTTGGCATTCCTCGCGCCTATGCCTTGGAGGTCGTTGACATAGTTGTACTTGAATATCACATTGCCAGCAAAATTCTGGCCTGCAGACATAGCAACCTTGCTGTTGGAGCCGGGCTCATAACAAGGTATGTCGCTCACATCAAGAGAGGAGCCTGGGTTGAGCTGCACATCCCTTCCAGTAGAGCTAACAGGAACCCACGCCCCATCTGGGATGCTCCCTACTTGGGCATCTCCCCTAACACAAGTGGCTTCTTTTAGGACTATGCTCTTACCTGCGTTGTTGACAACCCTCATGGCAACCATTACATTGCCATTACCGTCTAGGTAAGCTGCTGGATTAACATCAGAAGAGCAGCTGAACTCCTTCTGAACAAATAAGCACCTCTCTTGGCTGTTCATTATTGCCAGAACGCCAACAAGGACAGCTACAACAACGCCTATGAGGAATATTGCCCAGCCGTACATCATTAAGTATTCCATGGCCGCTTGGCCTTTCACATTATTCTTTCTTGCCATCATAACACCTCATCATATGAAACTCGTTAATAGGAGGTCAACGAAGAACAGCGCAGCAAAATACACTGCATACGCTAGCACTACCATAAATGGGAAAAAGCGGAATGCCTGCCGCTTAGTCCCTGTATAGGCAACGCTCACTATGAAACTCGCTATGAATGTCGTTATGAGCAACGATATGAGCGAAAACCAGTGGAACTCCTTCTCAGAGAAAGGAGGCTTGGATATGCTGAAACCAACTATCTGCGATATCTGGCTAGATGCTGTAGATAGGGAGAATGTCCTCTCAAGAGTGCCAACCATCTTGACAGAGACGGCCAAAAGGAGAGGAACTCCAAAAGTTGCCGCAAAGAAAAGGAATATTACATAAATTAGGAGCAGCGCCTTTATCTCCTTCTTCGCTATTATAACATCTCTTGCCTCATCTGCTGTCTTTTCCAATACAACGGCCACCTCTCCCCCTGTTCTCATACTCTCCTTAAGTATCGTTACCATCCTCGCCAGCATAGGAGAGTCAAAACGCTCCACGAGCTTATCCAATGACTTCTCTATGGGGCTTCCAGCAAAGGCATCTTTTATTGCTCTCTTTACTTCTATGGAAAGAACGCCGAACTCGGGCTTTGCGGACTGCCACAAGGCCTGCTCCAAAGACATACCGCTCCTTATGTTGGAGGATACAATGGATAGGAAGTCTGGGATAACAACCTCTATGGCACTCCTTCTCAATTCAGACTTGAATGAGTAATAGCTATAGGTTCCAGCAACCACGAATAGATAAAGGACTATGAGGAAAGCCAAGTATATGGCAAAACCAACAGGAGTTGAGTAATTCTGCGATAACTCTCCACCTATATCAACGAAGGCGTGCTTAACTGGAGAGTACGCAAACAAGCTGAGGCCAACTATGAAGAAAATTATCGTCGCTATGGTTGCTATGCCAAGCATATAGTCTCCGCTTATGTTGGAGCCCGCGTGCTTAAGCAAGTAGTCCGTCTTCTTTATGAGTTTCTCGGGAAAATAAGAGCCTATTGCCCTAAGTGCTTCTACCATAATAACACCCTAAGACATCACCGCATACCTAGGCCTCGTGCTCTCTATGTAGGCTAGGAACAAGAACTGTATTAAGCCCACAAAGATCGCTATGCCAACAAGATATAAGAATGGAAGCTGTACGCCGTGACTAACGAAGGAAAGTAATATTATTATGAAAGCAACCCCAAGAGAAGGCAGAATAACTCCCAGTATTAAGTAGAACATAACTATTGGGTTGAGTTTTTGGCCATACTCCTTTATCTCGAGGAGCTGCTCCTTAGACACTTGATTTATGACTGCCTCCAAGGACTCCGCCACATTGGAACCACTAACTACTGAGTTAGCTATCTGTATGAGGACCCTCTTGAAAGCAGAGGAAGGAGTTGTATTAGCATGCTCCCTTAGCACTGTTGTTAGGGACTCTCCTAATGCTACTCTCTCAACTATTTTCTTTAACTCCTCGCTCACTCTCCCATAGCCCTTAGTTGCCCCGACAAGAGCATCAAATAATGGAGTGCCAGAAGAGACCGATATTATGATATGCTTAACAGCGAAGACAAGATCATAGTCTATAGCTTTCTTAACCCTATACATATAGACATCTATCCTGCCTATGTTCATATAAGTGAAGAAAACAGAGAAGACTGCTGTCAAAAGCAGTATGAGGAAAAACAAAACAACAACATTGGATATGGCAGAAAGTAGCCACAACAACAACGCAATGAGAGAAGAGAACAATATTGACAAAACTACTGCTCCAACTATTGCATTTGTCATGTACTCCTCTGCACTCATATTCATGCCAAGTGTCTCTAATTTCTTCCCCAAATCCGGGAAGTATTTTACCATCTTCTGGCTAAATGAAGTTATGAACGGTATTGTCTTCATGAAAACACCTCCTCTGCCTCTTCTTTTTTCATTCCCTTCTCAACAGCCAATAGGACTTTCGCTTTATGGAGGGCATCTTTCTTGGATATCTCACCCCTTAGATAGGCTGAGAATGCCTTCCTGTCCCTTGCCCCCAACTCGTGCAATAACTGTCCCTCTCTCATCGCCTCTATGTCATCAACATAAGATGGCTTGTTGGGTTGTTGAGTTGGTTGCTGGATAGATGGCTCCTCCTCTTTGGGTTGTTGAGCAGGCACTTGCTCACTACTTGGTTGCTCTTGCTGTTCCTCAACGCTAAGTTCCTCATTCTCAAATATGGGAGAGATCTCAGCAGCCTCTTGTTGTGCCTGTTGTGTTGGTTGCTGGACTGGTTGCTGGGGTGGTTGCTGTGTGGACGGCTGTTGCTCCTGTTGTGGAGCAGCTGGTTGCTGTTGAGGTTTAGGAGATAAAAATGATTGTAATACATCATAAGATGGAGGTTCTATGTTGAGCGAGAGCTCTTTTATCATCTCCTCATGTAATGTCCTAAGGTATGACTCATAGGTAAGGACTGCCTTCTTCGTCTCCTCTCGGAGTTTCTCCTCATCTTCCAAGCCCTCATATACCTTGAGAGCTGCCCTTATCTGCTCAACTGCTCTATTGACATCCTCCTCCATCATTTTCTTGGCACTTTCCTCAATGCTTGGTTGTTCCTCCTGTGTTCCCCTTAAATGGGCTCTTATGCTCTCCATCTCTGTCTTTATCATGGACCTCCTAGAAGCATCTTTCTCCCTAAGTAGCTGCTGCGTTAGCTCTATCAGCTTCTTAGACAGCTCCTCCTTAGAAGAAGCTGGAGGCTTCCTTAATAGCGTCTCAGCCCTCTCTTTAGCAAGAGCAGAAGCATCAGAAAGGTCTGGAATGTCTATGCCAAGAAGGGGCTTAATCTCAATCACCTCTTCCTTAATGAAGGTTGTTTGTTTTTTTAATGGTATTGGTTGTTCTTGTTGCGGTAGCTGTTGAGTTGCTTGTTGTCTTGGTTGTTGCAGGGGTTGCGGTTGTTGAGTTGCTTGTTGTTGCTGTTTCTTGGTCGCCTCTTGAGCTGGCTGCGGGCTTTGTTGAACTACTTCCTCTTGACCCGCTTGGGCAGCGCTATTGTTAGTGTATATTGTTGAGAGCTTTGATGCCTTCCCAATGTTGGAGAGTATTGATAAGGCATCGGCATAATACATCTCCCCCCTTTTCTCATCTATGAAGAAAAGGCCTTTCTCATACTTGGGCAAGCCCGTTGCTGGTTTTGTTTTCTTGACAAGGCTTAGAGCTTCCTGGAAATTCACCCGAAAACCCACCTCTTGTTATTCTCGGCTGCCTTGAGGACCTCATCTGGGAAGTTGTAGTATGTTGAGACTATGTGGCCAACTTGGTCTATGCCGAAGTATTTCTTGGAAACCATCCAATCAAGTATGAATGCCTTCTCCTCTATATCTGAGGCTATCTCCTTCTCTGTCATCCCCGTATAGAGATTTATGAGGGATAACATTCTATCTATGCTGCCAACCCTCTTTAGCTTGTCGTTCTTGCTCTCCCACCTATAGAGAGTGTTGAGCTCCCCTTTCTTATATACCTCGGCAAACTCCAGCGTCCTCCTTATGTTGTATCTCCTATGCCTGAACTGCACCACTATGCCAGCAAGAGCATCCAAGACCTCTTCTGGCAAGTTGATTGGCGGAGTTGTCAACCTCGTTATCGTCTGCTCAGCATTATCTGCGTGTAGCGTTGCATAGACGCTATGACCTGTATGCATTGCCTCAAACATTACCTCTGCTTCCTTCTGCCTCCTTATCTCACCAACAAGTATCCTATCTGGCCTCATACGGAGGCTGTTGACCAAGAGGTCCAGCATCGTTATCTCCCCCTTGCCCTCTGGGTTTGGCTCCCTCGTAACCATAGGCACCCATTGCAAGTACTTGGGCAGTGTCAATTCCCTCGTATCCTCTATGCTTATTACACGCTGATTGGCGGGGATAAAGCCGGCTATCGCATTAAGGAAAGATGTCTTACCGCTTCCAGTTCCTCCTGAGACAAGCAAGGAAAGTTCATTCTGCATTGCCAACCATATGAGAGCCATAACTTCGCTACTAACTGTCTCGCTCGCTATTAAGTTGGTTATCGTCCATGGGTTCCTTGAGAACTTCCTTATAGTCAAGGTATTACCAAAAGACGATATCGGGAAAAGAGTTGCGTTAACCCTATCCCCTGTATATATGTGGGCATCTAACAAGGGGTTGAGAACATTTATCTGCCTCCCTATCTTACGGGCTATTAGAGAGGAGTAGTTATATATCTCCTCATCGTCTTTTGTTTTGAGGTTGGTAATGCACCAGCCGTACTTCTTGTGGTAAACCCATATGTTCTCTCCTGGACCGTTGATGACTACTTCTTCTAAGAGATTATCAGAGAGGAGTATGTCAAGGTCTCCCAGGCCTATCGTGTGCTGTATTAAGTAAGTAGCTAGCATGTTGAGCTTGTCTTCTGAGAGTTCCTCTTTGAAGCTCTCAGCGAGGATCTCCCGAGCTGCACCGAAAAACCTCTCCTGTATCTCTTTTGCTTTCTTAGGGTCTAGCAACTCAGATAGGTCCACATCAACCTTGGACAGGAGCTCCGCCCTAAGCTTAGTCTCTATTATCGCCTTAGTGCCGAGACCTATTCCAGGAACCTTAACCTCATAAGTCGGGACAAAATCCTTGTCCCCTCTCATTACCTTGACCTGAACGGGTATATCCTCGCTCTGAAAAGAGTAGATTTCAAGGGTTTTCATTAACAACCACCAAAAAGGCTATTGTGCGCCTACCTTATTAAATCTTTTGCTCTTTGAGAAGACGGGAAAGCTTCATTTTCTCATTAGCAGTGAAGTCTGGATGCGGGGCTATTAGTATGTCATAGAAGTATGACATCAATTTTTGGACCCTCTCCCTATCTTTGGCAAAGGCTGAGCGAAGGTACTCCTTTGCTGTTGCCACATCGTTATGCATCGTGGCGAGCAATGTTAGGAAAAAATCATCGTCAGCTGTTTTCTCCTTGACTGCCAGAAAACTCCTGTAAGCAAGGTCAAATGAATCCTCGTTGAAATAAGCATAGCCAAGTAGGCGTTTCATTTCATCGCTCTCCCTTATTGGAGAGCTGTTGATTATCTTGAGAGTCTCAACAGCGTTGCCCTTCAAAAGAGCGACCCTCGCTTTCGTTAGTGTTAGAAATTCCTTGTCGTTGAGCTCTTCGGCCAAGAATATAGCATTCTTGTACTTGCCCTTTTCTATGAGGAGCTCAACATCCTCCTTTGATGCCATCATAGCCGATTTTGTTAGGATAGGCTTAAAAACAATGGGAATGTTTAAAAACACTATTAAACATAAATTGACATAATAGCTTGCAATTACAGTATGGAGTGATGTTATGGTAAACTACCTTGAATTGGAATCAAAGCTCGCAGATGGAGTTGATAGAGAAAATGCTAGCAAGGGCATAAACATAGCCACTAGCTTTGTTAGTTGGCTTAGGTCATCCGGGACTGACATAAATGAGATATCTCATATGCGCAAGGAAACCGTAAAAAGCATCGTTGAGGATTTTTGCGCAAGGTTCAAGCTCAGCAAAGATGTTTTCAAGCTCCTCCTATCAGCTATGTTTGGCAGTATGGACGATGTAAAAGAGATGGAAGAAAAATACTGTGAATTCATGAGAACAAAAACAAGGGAAGTTGAAACAGGACAAAGTAGCCCCACTAAAAAGATCAAACCAAAGAAAACAAAAACGGGTGCATAGAAGGCATAATAACTCTTTATATAGCTTACTCGCCAAGTGCAAGGTGTGGGAAAATACACTTTTTTGGAACATACAGCAGACATAAAAATAAGAGCTGAGGGGAAGAGCCTCGCTGATGCCATAGAAGGAGCTCTTAACGGGCTCGCTTCTGTAATAAGAGGAGAGGACACAAGAGAAGACGGAGAAGAATTGGAAATAGATGTCAATGAGGAATTCTTAGAAGATGCAGTAGTAATGGCTATGGAACAGCTCCTCGTGAAATGCGAGGTTGAGAAATTCTCCCCATCACAAGTTAAGGTATTGGAAGTAGAAGAGCAACCCTACCACATAAATGCTATTGCCCTCGGCAAAAGAGTAGATGAGGTTGAGACGATCGTAAAAGCTATCACTTACCACCAACTAAAAATAGAAGAGAAAGAGGGCAAGTACATAATAGAAGTAGTCCTAGACATATAACAACTACTGCAGGTTTTCCTTGTGATAAGCCCCTCTATAAAGAGATTTGGCGGGCCTGTCCATCTTGAAAAAGAGGATCTGGCCTATGCGAGCATCTTTCTTTATCTCAAGTCCGTGCTCGTTGAAAACTATGAGGAGGACTTGGCTCCTGCCCTCATAGCCGGGGTCCCATACAGATGTTGCTATAGTTGCTCCACACCTTGAGAGAGTGCTCCTTGGCCTCATTATAGCTGCTGCATCTCGTGGCATCTTAAATGTCTCGTTGAGAGTAACCAAGTAAGGACCAGGGGAGAGTTTGAGTGTCTTGTCCTCTGGCCAAGGGAGAGCCTCTATGTCTGCCCTCTTCCTATCGCTGTTGTCAAAATCTATCTTTCCAGAACTCTTGAAAACTGCTATCTCTGCAACGCTCACATCTATGCCCGCTTGTTGAACTTGCAATCCTTCGTCCAACAAGGACATATACTCCTTAGCCTTATTAGGCTCTATTATCATTCCCTATCCTCCACAATGTAAGGAGAGACTAGCAGAGAGTAGTTGTGTAGCTCCGCTTCTGTAAAGAACCTCTTGACTTCCTGCTCAGCAGTTTCCTTGCTATCACTAGCGTGTATGAGGTTCCTTGAGATGTCTGTAGCGTAATCTGCCCTTATCGTGCCAGGCGTTGCTTTCCTCGGGTCTGTCGCGCCAACTGTCTGACGGACAGCTTCTACAGCTTCAGGCCCTTCAAAAACAACAGCTATAATAGGGTGGGATGTCATATAACTCTCCAAACCAGGGTAGAAAGGCTTGTCAACAAGGTGCGCATAGTGCTCCTTTGCCAACTCTGGAGACATTCTCAGCATCTTCAAAGCAACTATCTTGAGGCCCCTCTGCTCTATCGCTCCTATAAGCTTTCCAACAAGAGCCCTCTGGAAAGCATCTGGCTTTATGAGGACAAGAGTTCTCTCCATACCATCACTTCTTCTTCCTTGCCTGCTGGCTCCTGAAGTCCTTGAAGGCTTTTGTCCACTTCTTCCTCCTGCCTACGCGGCCGAGGTTGAGGGAGTTATTCCTGCATTTAGATGAACAGAAGTAGTTTATAGTGCCATCAGCTTTGGCATATATGAGGCCTTTTCCCCTCGTTATTTCCTCTGCACAAAATGAACATTCAACCATTTAGAGCACCTCACACCCTTATCTCGCGAGCTTCCCTCTCTGTTTCCCTGAGCACTATGAACATTCCCTTGAAAACTGGTCCCTTGACATTCCTGAGGATAACCCTGCCAGTGTCCTTGCCTTCCAGTATCTTGACAAGGCATTGGTAGATCTCCCCATAGACGCCAGTCTTTGCCTTGACTTCCACGATCTCCGCGAGGAAGCTGCTATCATCTGCCATAGACTATCACTCCTTTTTTTTTTTTTTTTTGCTCTCTTTCTCTTCCTTGTTCTCTTCTTTGGGTTCTTCTTCTTTCTTTGCCTCTTTCTTGGCTTCTTCCTTAGCTGCTTTCTTCTCCTCTTTCGCTGCCCCTGCTTGATCTTCTGCTCCTCCTTTCGCCATCTTCTCAACAATCTTGAGAACAGCTCCAAGTGAGTCCGCAGACTTGCCGCCATCAACGACAGCAACAGAAGAAGTCCCTACCAGGAGGCCAGCAGACCTGCCAAGGTCCTCCTTTGCTGAAACATAAGCATAAGGGATTCCCTTCTCCTCTGCTATCTTGGGAATGTGCGCAACAACCTCAGGAGGAGTTACATCCTCTGCTATGACAACGAGCTTCGCTTGACCCCTCTCTATTGCCTTGGTTGTCTCGTTAACGCCCTTCCTAACTCTGCCTCCTTGCTCTCTAGCATTCTTAACGACGCTGAGGATTTTCTTCTGCAAATCCTCAGGAGTCTCAAACTTCACAAAATTTGCTTTACCCATAGATACACCTCATTCATATATCATTCATTGGCTTCTCACATTATATCGGCAAAGGTTTTAAAATATGCTGCCATTGGAGAAGGCGGGAAGAAAATCAAAAAGGGCAACGGAGCGGGGATAGCTGACTAGTGATAGTTTGCCAAACATTTATAAATAAGAGGACCTAAATGGAATTAGATGGTTGATGAGTAGCTTCGTAGTCCCCCTCGGCACAATGGCAGAGGATATAGTTGGTAGCATCGTAGAGAGCGAGAACATAGGCAATGTGGAGAGCTTAGAAGACAGAAATGTCTCTGTTGATGTAGTTGTGTGCGATGAAAAAAGCCATAAGGAATACGCTGAATTAATAGACGGAAGCGGAGCTAACACGCTCCTGCTAAGGCCTAGGAGCCTTGACACAATATACAGAGAGATGGAGCGCGTTGGAAAAGCAGTTGGCAATGAACTAAAGGCAAGGACAGTGATAGCGTCAACACAACTTGAGTTGAGGAGCATAAAGAAAATGGCAGACTACCTTGGTTATAGGCCACACGTATATTGTGAGGGGAGCGATGGGCTCGCAAGCGGGCACTGGGTGCCGGGCTTAATAGAAGCTGCTGGCGGGAAACCATTCCTCAAGGAAGGGAGTGCCAGCAGAAAAGCAACTAAAAAAGATATAGAGACATTCAACCCAGACATAGTATTATTCCATACCTCTGAGAACAAAAAGGAAGATCCAATAGAGAAGGTTGAGAGCAAGGGG
The DNA here is from genome assembly GCA_003694965.1 of Methanobacteriota archaeon. Taxonomy (GTDB): domain Archaea; phylum Micrarchaeota; class Micrarchaeia; order Anstonellales; family J096; genus J096. The sequence continues at coordinate 13,645 of RFJG01000031.1, forward strand.
TGGAACATAGATGCTATGGCGAGCCATATAGCTGATAGCTACATAGAAAGGCCAGGCCCGCACATATGGAAAGGAGCGAGCGAGATAAAAGGAGCTATCGATGAGTTCATAATGTCAGTGTAGCTAATTTACTGCTAGCTTATTGTATTATTAGTGGCAATATGGGGCTAATGATAACTATGACGACAAAAAACAGACATAGGCAGAAAAAACGATAGATTTAAAAAACCTATCATGATAATATCATGATATGACCATGACATGTCAGGGACATGCCATGACAACATCGCGGAAACCACGACAATGCCACGACAGGTGACAAAAGAGTATGGAAAGAAAAGATTTAAATGCTTTTGCCAAAGGAGAGGCGCTTGCCCTTGCCATATATGAGCTAGCGGACAAGATAGAGGACAACAATAGGCTCATCAAGACACTCATAAGGAAAGTAGAGATGATGGAAGGGAAAAAAGAGAAGGAAGTTGAAGAGCTCTTATCAGAGCAGGACAGGGCAATAGTGGAGTACATAAAAAAAGAAGGCAAGGCAAGCGCAGAAGACATAAGAAAAGAGCTGCACTACAAGGGGAGGAACGCTGCATCTGCGAGGCTCAACAACCTCTGCAAGCAGGGCACCCTCTACAAGAGATACGTCGGCAAAAAGGTATACTTCTTCCTGGCAAGGTAGCCAGTCCCAAAACCAGTCCCAAAAACTAAGGAGGGTTCTTCCCTCCTCTACTTCTTACTATAAAGTTCCTTAGTAAATTCAGCTTTTAGCAAGACATTGTTGGAGTTGGCTGCTATGTCTTTTGGGTTTTTCCCCATTTATGCTATACCGCTCCCTCTCTTGGAAGTGAATCCATAGTCCGTCATAGATGCTCTCCACCAATTCTCATACTTGTCGTGGAGTTGCTCCTCTATTGTCTTGGCATTCTCAAATGCATCAACGATGTGCTTCTTCTCAACTAAGTTGGCTCCCTCCAACACCGCAGTGTCTCCAGCAAGCCTTATCATACCAGAGAGGCCTCTCAACCTCAGCGTTAGGCCTTCCCTGCCGTCTATCCTCTTTGCCATCTCTCTTGCCTTGTCTATGAGAGTCAATACAGCTTCTCTGGAAAGGTGTGGTATCCTTCCATCAGTAACAACTTCTTGAGCCGCAAATTGCCAGAGCCTCGCCCTGTTCTCCTCATTGTCCTCCATAGTGGTGTTCATAAGGAGCTCGTAGCCATCCCCCCTTATCCTGCTCCTAAGGGCAGGACTCAGCATCCCTACATCATTAATGTTGATAGCTCCGACGAGTATGAAGTCAGCAGGCACCCCCTCAACTTTCACAACAGCTCCAGTGCTTGTGGCATTCCTGCCAGTTATGGGGAACTTCTTTTCCTGAATAGCCGTGAGTATGCTCTTCTGAAGCTCAAACGGGAAAGAGGCGAGCTCATCAACAAATAGGACGCCCTCGTGAGCCTCGTGTATAGCTCCGGGTATGACACGGGCAAAAGGAGGAGTACCTATCTCAGGATGGCCACCATATGGGTCGTGCTGAACATCCCCCAACAGCTCTGCCTCACTAGCTCCACTAACAGCGACGAACAAGCTCCTATTTATGGGGACGATTACCTTTTTCTTGCTCTTCCCGCCTTTTTGGATTAGCTTGAGCTCTCTTTCAGTAAGGACCCTCACCATATCGCCAGCTTCCTCATATATGACGCGCTCCCTCCTGCCGTTGTCGTTGAGCCTCTCAGTGCTTATGCTCCTCCTCTTCTTTGTTGGTGCTATGTTGGGCATAATGAGGTCGCCAAATGGGTCTGCATTTATCTTAAATTTCCTTGCTTGGCAAGAGGGGCAGAACTCAACAAGCGGAGAACTTATCTCGCTGCACCTCTTACATCTATACCCAAGCTCTTCCGCAACCTCAAATGGCACCTCTTCAGGAGAGAGGAGCTTGCCGAGCTCTTCTTCCTTTTGCTCTCTCTCCTCTTTCTTTGGCATCTCAACGCGGAGTATGGGCCTTTCTGGCCTCTGCTCATTGTGCAAGACACTTATTTGGTAGCGAGGCTTGCCCAACAAAAAAGATATTGCCTTCGCTATCATGCTCTTCCCAACGCCCGGAGGCCCTACAAGCAACAAGTGCCTCCTCTGCTTAGCAACAGCCTCAGCTATCCTTATTGCCCTGTCCTGGCCGATTACCCTGAGGAATGGATTAGAAGGGAGGACTACATCAGAAGTATCCTCATATGTAGCAACCCCCTCAATTAGCAATTTTACATAATCCTCAAAACCATCATTGTGTGTCATCGTTAAAAAAATAGGAAAAAGAGTTTAAAAAAGAAAGTGTAAGAGAGCACTACTCCAAAGCAGATTCCACTTTCTTGAGGAACATGTCTGGTGGGATAGCACCCTCAAACTCAACCTTGTCATTTATGACGACCTTGGGAACCGCCCTCACTCTATACTTATTGGCCTCATTAGGGAACTCCATAGACTCATACACTTCTGTAGTAACGTTGCCGTTGAGGAGAGCGAATGCATAGGCTGTTACGGCAGCTGCTGGACAATAACCACATGCGGGAGTCACAAACACCTTTATGTTGACCCCTTCCTTGATCGTCTGTATTCCCTTCTTTGTCTCTCCATCTATTATGTCGCTGTCTCCCTTGCTCGCCTCTTTTATGGCTGTGAGGAAAGCTCCAAACTCGTGGCCGGCTGGTATGCCGTAATATGTCATACTTCCCTTGTTCTTGCCCTTGATCGTTATTGTGGGGGCTTTCTCATCTCCTCCAACTTCGTTGACAACCAACTTCACATTGTCAGTTAATGCTGAGATCTCCTCCAGCAGCTCCTTGACATCTGAGCAGTGCTCGCAATCATCCTTCCTTATATTGAGAGAAAGGGAAACATCTCCATCCATTGAAGCAAGGAATTCCTTGACCTGCTTCTTAGTGTTCTCATCTAAAAGTGCCATTGAATCACCCCTTGTAGCTATATCTCCAAAGCTTTATTAAATGAACGATGGCCTCATTAAAAAACATTTGTTTAGAATGCGGCAACGCAGAGAAGCCTAATTATTTAAAGATTGCGAGAGAGTTCTCGATGATGAGAGGAGAGAAGGCTGAAAAGGAACTCATTAAGAAAATCTACATAGAGCAAGTAAGGAGTAAGGGGTTGGACAAGGAAGCCGTATTATCATTAGGGGGAAATGAGGCTCTTTCATTAATGGAAAAGAGAAATGGTAAGTATTGGCTCAACGAAAGTGCTCGCAAAAAAATCAAGGTAGTAGTTACAGGAGGGGTTTTTGATATAATACATGTAGGGCACGTGAAAACTTTGGAAGCTGCTAAAAAGCTGGGAGATGTCCTTGTCGTCGTAGTAGCTAGGGACAAATACATAAGGAAGAAGGGAAGGGAACCATACCACACACTAGAGGAGAGAGTTGAGCTCGTAAATAGCATCAAGCCCGTTGACATAGCAGTAAGGGGGGCTGAGAACATTATGGAAAGTGTGGAGCTAACAAAGCCGGATGTTGTTGTCTTTGGCTACGACCAAAAGCCTTTCACGATAGAAGGGGCTGAGATAGTGCAACTAAATGAGAGGCACAGACCAGAAAGAATAAAAACAAGCAAGATGATAAGGG